>CAZUHQ010000011.1:0-54777 GCA_964620605.1 uncultured Thalassotalea sp. | reverse complement strand
CGGTTAGCAGGTAAGGTCCACGGGGTTGTCGTCCAGATAACGATTGAGATATCACCTTCGCCGCTATGGTTTTCAGGGTGTGAAAACTTATCTGCGATACTGTTATCAGCAACGTTAAATTTTACGTCGATTGCCGGTGACTGTTTATCTTTGTATTCAACTTCCGCTTCCGCCAGCGCACTACCACAATCTGTACACCAGTGAACCGGTTTAAAGCCTTGCTGTAAGTGACCATTTTCGGTGATTTTACCAAGTGCACGAATGATATTAGCTTCGGTATCAAAATTCATCGTCAGGTAAGGTTTTTCCCAATCGCCAAATACTCCTAAGCGCTTAAAATCTTCGCGCTGACCATCCACTTGCTTGATTGCATACTCACGGCATTTTTGTCTAAATTCGGCGGCTGTCACCTTTTGTCCTGGTTTGCCGACTTTCTTTTCTACCATCAACTCAATTGGCAGACCGTGACAATCCCAGCCAGGCACATAAGGCGAATCAAAATCGGATAAGGTTTTGGCCTTAACAATAATATCTTTGAGGATCTTATTAACCGCATGTCCTAGGTGAATGCTACCGTTTGCATACGGAGGGCCATCATGCAAAATAAATGATTTTTTACCCTTTTTGGCGGCGCGAATTTTGCCGTAAAGATCTTTACCAGCCCAATCTTTTAGCATTTGCGGTTCACGATTTGCCATATTGCCTTTCATTGGGAAAGAGGTTGCTGGCAAATTCAGGGTATGTTTATAGTCACTCATTTACATTAGTATCCATTTTTGTCGAAGTTAAGCTTCAGCCCACTCGGATTTACAATTAGTTATTTTTTGCTAATGCCCTAACGTATTGCTGGGCCTGTTTACTATCTATGGTTATTTGCGCCGTTAATTCTGTTAACGAGGCAAATTTTTGTTCTTCTCGAAGTTTCTTTAATAAAATCACTTCAATCAATTGACCGTATAAATCACAGTCAAAATTAAAAAGGTGTACTTCCAACTGCTGACGAATACCAACGACTGTCGGTCTTGAGCCAATATTAGCAACGCCGTAAAACTCTCCACTATCAGTTTTCACCTTGACTACATAGACGCCAGCAACAGGTGAAACCCGGCGTTTTAATAGCACATTTGCCGTTGGAAAGCCTAATTGTCTTCCGCGTTTATCGCCATGAAACACCCTGCCGATAATCGAATACGCTCGTCCGAGCATCAGTGCGGCATCATTTAGCAAATTACTGGCTAACGCATCTCTTATCGCTGTGCTGCTAATACGACAATTATCCAGCTTACAACTGGCAGTGTCGGAAATACCAAAATTAAATGTTTTACTCGCCGCCTGCAAAGTTGCAAAGTTGCCCTGACGATTTTTACCAAAGTGAAAGTCATCTCCGATAATCAAATATTTGATCTGCAAACCTTTTACTAATACCTGTTCAACAAACTCGTTAGCACAAATATTGGCAAATTTACGATTAAAATTAACACAAATTAATCGCTCAACACCTAACTGTTTTAATAACGCATATTTATCTCGTAAACGCGTTAAGCGAGCTGGCGCACTCTGCGGCGTAAAAAGCTCCCTCGGCTGAGGTTCAAATACCATTACCGTGGCCACACTGTTAAGCTCGCGCGCTTTTTTCACTAATGCGTTAATCACGCGCTGGTGTCCTAAATGCACACCATCAAAATTGCCTATGGTTAACACACAGCCGCGTTTATCATTCAAAGCCTGGCTTGACTGAATATTGTGGATACCACGAATTAACTGCATCTAGCTGATAAACCTTAAATTACTTGTTGTTAGCCGTTGATAACTTTTTACACAGAATAAAAACCGACGAATTATAGCCTAGTCGTTAGTAAGAATCAGCAATTGCAACTAATTAGTTGCAATTTTTTTTAACTTTCCGTTTTTATCGTGAAATCACGAGTTCTGATGCCCAAAATCCCTAAAGAAACAAAATATGCCACCACACCACACAAGATAGACAATACTAAGCGAATAATTTGCTCGCTAAAGCTCATGGCTAACCAGATCTCAAATTCAGGAGAAATCAAATAAACTACTACAGCCATAGTTAACGCCGCTAACACCACTTTGAATATGAAGTAATAACAAGCTTTAGATAATTGATAAACACCTAATGCCTTTAAGCCTTGATATAACCAATAAGCATTTAACGTTGCTGATAAAGTCGTCGCAATCGCCAAACCGACATAACCGAAAAACGGTGCTAACATCAAATTAAACGCCATATTCGCCACCATTGCCTTGATGCCAATTTTAACCGGCGTCTTGGTATCTTGCCTGGCATAATAGCCGGGAGCTAGCACTTTAATAAACATAAAACTCATTAAGCCTGCAAGATAAGCAAACAATGCAAATGACACCTGAATCACGGTAAATTCAGTAAACTCACCGCGCATAAACAGTACCATGACAATCGGCTGTGCCAACACCATCAATCCTGCCAGTGCCGGCCAGCCAAACAAGCTGATCACTTTAATGCCCCACTCTAGTGTTTGACTAAATTCTTGTGAGTTATTTTTGGTATGTAATTTTGACAAGCTGGGTAAAATTACAGTCGCGATACCAATACCAAACAAACCAAGAGGAAATTCTAATAAGCGGTCGGCGTAATAAAGCCAACTTACGGAACCTGTAACCAAAAACGTCGCGATTTGAGTATCAAGCAATAAATTTATCTGGGTTACCGAAACACCAAATAATGCTGGTGCCATCAATTTTCTGATTTTGACTACACCATTAGCATGCCACGACCATTTGGGTCTAGCGAGCGCACCTGCCTTATAGAGAAAAGGCAACTGAAATAGAAACTGTACCAAACCACCTAAAAATACCCCCCAGGCTAGTGCATATTCAGGATTATCAAACCAGGTACGTCCCCAAATCGCCATCGAAATAATGCAAACATTGAGTAACACCGGGGTAAAGGAGGCGACTGCAAATCGGCCATAAGTGTTTAAAATAGCACCCGCTAATGCGGTAAAACTTATAAACCATAAATAAGGAAAGGTAATCTTTAACAGGCTCGCTGCCAAATCGAACTTATTGATACCTTGCTGATCTAAAGCATCAAAATAAAATCCAGGACCAAAAATAAAGACGATTATCGGCGAGGCCAGCATCCCAACTAATGTCACTAAGGTTACTATCACACCCAGGGTGCCCGAAACTTGAGCAATAAGTTCACGCGTTTTTTGCGTTTGCTGATCGATATCCTTTTGATGATATTCACTTAATACTGGAACAAATGACTGGGCAAATGCTCCCTCAGCAAACAGTCGGCGCAAAAAATTAGGGATTTTATTGGCAAAAAAGAACGCATCCGCAGAAGCTCCTGCTCCCATCATATTGGCAATCACTATATCTCGCACTAATCCTAATACCCGAGACACTAAAGTCATCGCACTTACCACTATGCCAGACTTGACCAATTTTTTACTCAATGGGGTTCCTTAATTGCTTATTACTCAACACTTTGCTTAGCCGTTCATTATGCGGCGAACAGCTATTAATTAACAAGTGAATAATCGGCATATCACAGAATTACCGCGCCCATGAGTAACCCGGTTGATAGAAATTAGCCAAACACAGGGAAAATTTGAAATAATGCAGCGAAAATATTTGACAATTCAGAGAAAAAAAGGCATATTTCGTCGCCTTAAATTTAAGCTATATAAATTCATTTTAGGAGTTCACCTTGGCTAACTCAAAGCAAGCTAAGAAACGCGCGTTACAATCAGAAAAACGCCGTCAACATAATGCAAGCCGCCGCTCAATGATGCGCACCTTATTAAAGAAAGTATCCGCTGCAATTGAAGCCGGTGATAAAGAAACTGCAACTACTGAGTTTGCAGCTGTAACACCAATTCTTGATCGTTACGCAAGTAAAGGTCTTATTCACAAAAACAAAGCGGCACGTAGCAAAAGCCGTTTAAATGCTGCAATCAAAGCGCTTTAATTTTTTGTTGAATCAATTGTAGTAAAAACCGGCATTTGCCGGTTTTTTTATGCCTGATTTTTATCTTAATCAATATTCACAGAATTAATCTCACTCTACAGTTGCCAAGTCCAGCATTTTTTTCTAGTCTCTAGAGCGTCCTAATACCAAGTGAAATAAATATTTAATTCAATTGGTACAAGCTATAATTACAACAAGGTTCAATACTGATGAAAATTTCACTACTTGCCTCAGCTATTTTAGTGGCAACAGCCGCACTCACAGGCTGTAACCAAGAAACCAAGAACATTAGCCAACAATCACCCGATCTTATTGAAAGCTATCAAAGCCGTTTAAACATTTATACGCCTGTCGCTTTAACCACGGATCTTTCCCATTTATCTGACAATCAGAAAAAAATGTTAGCCTTATTAATCGAAGCATCTGATATCGTTGATGGTTTATTCTGGCAACAAGCGTTTGGCACAGATAAAACAGCATTTCTTTCTGCGATCAAAGATGAAAAAGTTAGAAAATTTGCCGAAATTAATTATGGTCCGTGGGACAGATTAGACGGCGACAAGGCGTTTTTTAAAGGCATTCAAGAAAAAACGCTCGGCGCAGAGTTTTATCCTCATGATATGACCAAGGAAGAGTTTGAGAGTGCCGATTTTTCCGATAAAAAAGGTCTATATTCATTAGTCAGACGCGGGAAAAACGGACAATTAACCAGTATTGCCTATTCTGAAGCCTACAGCGAAGAGCTAAACCGTATTGCAGTAATATTAGAGAAAGCCGCAACTTTTGCCGACGACAAAGAATTTGCCAATTACTTAACCATGCGCGCCGAAGCGCTGCGCACCGATAACTACCAGCCATCTGATTTTGCCTGGATGGACATGAAAAACAACCCTATTGATGTGGTTATCGGACCTATTGAAACCTATGAAGATCAGCTATACGGCTATCGAGCAGCGTTTGAATCTTATGTGCTAGTTAAAGACATGGCGTGGAGTGAGAAGTTGGCCAAATACGCGGCCTATTTGCCTGAACTGCAAAAAGGCTTACCAGTAAGCAAAAAATACAAAGCGGAAACCCCAGGTTCAGATGCTGACCTTAACGCTTATGACGTTATTTACTACGCGGGTCACTCAAATGCGGGTAGTAAAACCATCGCCATTAACTTACCAAATGACGAAGAAGTACAACTGAAAAAAGGTACAAGGCGCTTACAACTGAAAAACGCCATGCAGGCAAAGTTTGACAACATTTTACTACCGATTGCCAACGAGTTGATCGTACCTGAGCAGAGAAAGCACATCACTTTCACGGCTTTTTTTGCTAATACCATGTTTCATGAAGTGGCACATGGCTTAGGGATCAAAAATACCATTAATAGCAAGGGCACGGTACGCCAGGCATTAAAAGAACACGCTTCAGCATTAGAAGAAGGTAAAGCAGATATTTTAGGCTTATATATGATACGCCAACTATTAAAAAAAGGCGCGATTACTGAAGGTCAACTGGAAGATTACTACACCACGTTTTTAGCCGGAATTTTCCGCTCAGTGCGCTTTGGTGCCAGTTCTGCTCATGGTAAGGCTAATATGGTTCGCTTTAACTACTTTGCCGAGCAAGGGGCGTTTAGCCGTAATGAGCAGGGAGAATATAGCGTTAATATGGACAAAATGACCAAGGCCATCGATAGCCTTTCGGCATTAATCCTCGAAATTCAAGGCAATGGCGATTATCAGGGGGTGGATAAACTAGTCAAAGAAAGTGGTGTTATCCACCAGGAACTTGCTAATGATTTAGCGCGCTTAGAAAGTGCCGGTATCCCGGTAGACATTACCTTTAAACAAGGTAAAAAAGTATTAGGACTTTAACTTCAATCAAAGCTGGCTATTTTTATTTAGCCAGCTTTGATTCATGCTTTTTTAAGACAATAGTTTGGCTAACAACTGCTCAGCCGCTTTTAATTCGGTAAACTGCTGCGCAGATTCAATCGCCTCTTTTAAATAGCGCACTGCTTCCATTTTACGCTCCAGCATTACCAGGTTCACTGCTAGGTGATATTTGATCTCGGCATTGTCCGACTCAATCACCAATGCTTCTCGATAAATCGCCAACGCTTTTTCCGGTTGATTATTATTGGTTAAGGCCCACGCCATGGTATCCATAATTGCGACATTACCGGGAACACGAGCATATGCTTGCTCCGCATATTGTAGCGCCAGTTGATGTTTGCTCAGTAAAATATTGACCTGCGCGGCATTGTTTAACAGCACGGGAAGTGAGCCGCTGGTTTGCAGCTGCTGCTGATATAAGGTCGCTGCCTGCTCAAATTGCTCGGCTGCAATCAAATTATCTGCCAAGGCAATCGCCATCACCACGTTTTGTGGTTGCTGATGATGCCACTTCGTTAACAAAGCTATCGCTTCTGATAACTTATGCTGTTTAACATAGGTCTGCGACAATCCTAAGGTCGCTTTTTGCGAGTTATCTAATGCCAGCGACTGCTGGTACAGCTTTTCAGCCTCTTGATACTTACCAACATTTAGATAAACATCGGCTTTTAATGCCTGTATCAATGCAGGAAATTTAAGCTTTTCAGAGAGTTGCTCAATGACTTTAAAAGCTTGTTGCTCATTTTTACTTTCAGTAAAAATATCAATCAAACTAAAATAAGCCTCAAGCGCTTGCTCATTCCAGGCTATCGCTTTTTGTAAACTACTAACAGCACCGGGGCGATCTCTCATTTGCAACTGCCCGCGCGCCATCGTCATTAAGCTTGCAGATTTATTGGCTGAATGTTTCACTGCGAGCTGATAGCTATTCATCGCGCGCTCAAATTGTTTATCTGCCAGATAAAATTCAGCTAATTTGAGGTGTAACTGACCATCTGCATTGTGTCTTGATAAAAATTCACTTGCAATTTCAATGGCATTAGCAAAATTTTGCTCTGCGGCATAAACTTCTAATACTTTAGTGACCGCCAAGCTACTATCTCGATTTAAGTCATAAGCTTTTTCATAATAACTTTTCGCTTGCTTAATTTCGCTTTGCTTTTGATAGGTATTTCCAAGCTCCACCAAGAGCATAGGATGATCGGGTTCACTAGCTAGTTTTTGTTCCAGCCGAGCTCTGGCACTTTGACTATTGCCTTCAAGCATATCAATGCGCGCTAAATGAACCAAAGCTTCAATATTATTGTTATTAAGTTGATAAGCCTGCTC
Source organism: uncultured Thalassotalea sp. (assembly GCA_964620605.1). GTDB lineage: Bacteria > Pseudomonadota > Gammaproteobacteria > Enterobacterales > Alteromonadaceae > Thalassotalea_E. The sequence continues at coordinate 47,580 of CAZUHQ010000011.1, read as the reverse complement.
AAAGCTTTGTTTAGCTTTTTTATGCTGCTCAGTCAGCCCTAGTAAAATACCGCGCTGCTGATAAAGGTAGCTGTTGCTATCATCCTGAGTGATTAACTGGTCAATAATCTCCAGCGCAGCTTGTGGCTGCTTTGCTAATTGATAACTATAGGCAAGCGCTAAGGCTATACCGGCATTTTTCGGAGCAAGTTTTCTTGCTTGTGTAAAATGCTTAATCGCTTCTTTAAGCTGCCCCATATCTTGCTCTAGCTGAGCCAGATCAGCCAGCGCATTGGCAGAATCTGGCAAGGCTTTGACCACATCCTTATAATATAACAAGGCTTTTTCAACTTCCCCGGTTAAGTGATAGGCCTGCCCTAATAGTGCCCAGGTTTCGATATCATCAGGGCTTAACAAGCGAGCCTTGATCAGATCATTTTTCGCCGAAAAATATTCGTTAAGTGCGATTTCTGTTTTAGCCAGTAACTTTAATGCCCGCACATCATCTGCGACTATCTCAATATAATCACGCAAATCCTCGTTAGCCTTAAGGTATTCCCCCTGATTAAAGTTCACTAAGCCTGCTAAATAATAGTAAATAGGATTAGCTTTCATTACATCATCTGGCATACCGGTTAGCACTACATCAAGATGTGAAGCTGTTTTACTAAATTCCTTATCCATGCCCAATGCTCGTGTAGCAACCGCCTTTAAGTAATTGGCTCTTGGCTCATTGGGAATATCAGTAAGGATCACTTCAACATCGGTTAACGCCTGTGAAAACTGCTGCTGCTCGATATAAATACCAGCACGAGTTAACAATGCGGGGAAATGTTTGGGATTTAAATGAATTGCTTCTGTAATTGCTTGCTCAGCAGCGACTACATCACCTTTTATTTGATAAATACTTGCTTTCATTTGAAAGGCGTTAGTGTTTAATGGTGCAAGAGTTAAAGTTTGGTTAATAAAATCAAGCGCTTCGTCATATTGATTTCGCTTATAGGCAATTTGCGCCATACCAAGCACTGCATCTGCATTTTTATTATTTAACTCGAACGCATTTTTATATTCTGCCAATGCCAGTAATAAATTATTTTTACCAAATAACGCGCGGCCTTTAAGTACTAAAATTTTACTCGATAATTTTGGACTACCCATCATAGGAATAGCTTTTTCGATGACTAAATCAAACTTGCTTTGTAATAAATACGCTTCCAGCAACAAAGGTAATACCTTTTTATTATCAGCTTGCCCTTGCTCAGCAAACTCTAATTGTATTTCAGCGCCAGCCCCATCCCCTTGAGCAATTAAAATTTCTGCCATTAGAATTCGTGAAGGTAAATGATTGGGGTTATTTTTTAACGCATTTTTAAGATAGATCACCGCAGCGTTTAAGTCTTCCATATAAAAACTTTTCAACGCATCTTCATAGGGAGCATTTGTTGACTGAGCAGAATAAGCCTGCCCTGATATCAGTACACTTGCTGTTAACAATAAGGTTTGAATTTTCATTTATCACGGTTCTTCTTTTAAGTTAAACTAACAATCGCAGCTTAGGTATTATTTATAAACTATGATATGATAATCCCCACGCTAACAGCAAATAAATAACCTTTGTCAGCATTTTTTACAGCTTTAGCGTTTAAGATTGCGTTAACACCATGAAAAAAGCAAAAAAACGTGTAATAAATTGAAATGTAAGCATTTATTATTTTCGGCCTAGATTTTGCTTTATTTAACATTATAGTATTTATAAGCATTAACTAAACTAAGGTATCTAGTATGAAGTGTTTAAAATGGATTGCCCTAACAAGCTTATCTTTATCCTGTTTGTCTGCTAGTGCGGCAAATATCCCAGCAACAGAGATTACCGATAATTATATTGGAGCTGGCTACGACTATGATGTCAAAGGACAAAATAACCATTGGGATATTGACCGCATGGTGGTAACCCGAACCGGCACATTAATGACAGTAGACATTATTACTTCATTTTATAACGATATAGGTCGAAGTGGCATAGTATTAGGTGATTTATTTATGTCAACTGAGATAGGTGCAAATGGTACGCCATGGAATCCTAACAATTCCGGGAATAACTTCGAAAATGATCGCTACTCGAAAAGAAATAACAATACAGGCACAAACTGGAACTACGCCTACACCATAGATAATGATGATAGAGATAATATCTATGGCTATGGAAACAAAAATAATGTTGGCGGTAGTGGTGATGGCAAGCTTGTCAGTGGTTTTTCTAGAAATGATTTAGCCATATCAAATCGCAATCAAGGCCACAGAGCAAATCAGGCGGTTTTCTTAAAAAATGGTAATTACAACACCCACTATAGATCATCTAGCAATAATGGCTGGCAAAATGAAGGGTATCTTGAAACCGATGGTTCATGGTATGGTACAATTTCATTTAGCTTTGATGTTGCTGGCACCGCTTTAGCAAGTGCCAACCAAATTGCTTTTCGTTGGGCGATGAGCTGTGCTAACGATATTATTGAAGGGTTAGTATCAGTAGACAGCCCTGATAATAGTACACCGGTACCAGAGCCTCAAACCTTACTGTTAATGTTATTAGGTATGGCTGGCATAGCATATCGAAAAAAGCAGCAACACTAATATCACAGCATTCATAAAAAAACGACCACTTAGGTCGTTTTTTTATACTTAGAACTTATTAAACAAAGCGGTAACTTTCATTTATCCATAGTAATTAACTGCCGATAGCGTAGTTGTGCAGAAGCATCACCTTTATTTGGCTGACAAACGCTACGCTGATACTGATAATTATAATAATCAAACCAGCTATCCAATATCGCCGCATTATGCGATTCACCTAACACATTTAGCACTAAAGCCGCTACCTCAGCAGTGGCCAACTGATGACTCTTGACAGCATTTCTAATTTGATATTTTGGTAAGTAATCCGAGTTTATTAAAACCTGCGGATCGATTGATAACACAGGTATGCCTTGTAAATAAGGGCTTTTACGAAACATTTTTTTTGCTTCTCGCCAGCTGCCATCAAGTAAAATAAATAAAGGACGCTTTTTATCTGCAATTTCCATCGCTTGATGAAATACTGCTTGCTCCGGCATTGCATATTCTGCTGGAAAAACAATATAAGGCTGATAGCGTTTATCGTTGATCACCTCAATCAACGCCTGCTCTATATCAGTTCTTGACCACAAGAATGCATAAGTATCAGGAATAAGATCTGCAATCAGTTTACCGGTGTTACTGGGCTTTAACACTTCAGTATCATACATCAGCAGTAAAAATGCCGCCTGACTATCTAATAATTGTGCTTGCTGACATAAACAGTTTTCTTTCGCCAAACGACAACACTCACAACGATTAACCTTATGCCCACGAGATTGATAGACTGTGGTCGATAAACTCTTGCGATATTGATATAGCTGATGGACGGCGTGCATAAAAAGACAGAATAGGCAAAAGGAAAGCAATTATAAATGAAGCTTCACTAATAAAAAAGGGTACCTAAACGGTACCCCCAATCAACCCAGAGAAATTAAATTGATTGAAAATTAAATTTTATCTGCTTCATTAATATCAGCAGAAATGACATCAAACTCGCTCATTTCACTAATCTGCAATTGTAGCTGTTGCTCTAATTGGTCAATTTTATAAACAGAATAACAAAGCGCTTCACCACGTTGTTCTAACCCTTCGGCTCTTAATTCCATTTCATGTTCAATTTGCTCGCCAAAGCTTTCCATTCGAGCTTCAAAGGCATCGGCATCACCACCAGAGAACAACATTTCCTGACCAACGGCTATTAATAAACTGCCCATTGAGTTTTGGATAGTATCTTCAACGATTTCTTCAATTCGCTGCTCAAATTCTTCGCCAAAAAACTCATCAGCAAACTCACCACGTTCATCAATATAGAATTCATTATCCGCAGAAAATCTTTGCTCGACTTCACCTTTTATCAGTGCTAATTGCTCCGTTAATTCAGCCCCAATATCATTTCCTGTGCCTAGTAATTCATCAAATGCTAAATTAACACCCTCAGTTGCTAAATTAATACCGTCTAACGCTAATATTTTCACTTCTGGAATAACAGCGCGGATTTGGGTCGCATATTCAGTGACTAACGCTTGTTGATTACCATCTAAGCTAATTGATTTACCATCAACCACTAAGGTTTCATTATTCAAAATTTGATAAAGTGCTTTGTCATGCTTGGTAAATTCAATTAAGTTTTTATTTACCCTCAACCCAGCATTTAAATCAACATTGCATGAATCAGAGGAAAAATGCGTATCATGAGCAAACGTTGAGGTTGTTGTTAATAATATTGCGCTAGCTAATAGTGTTTTCATGGCAAAGTCCTGACAATTAATTTGCGGTTGTTGCTGATACATTATTCAAAAGCAATGCCAAAAATTAACTTATTGATTTAAATGAATTTTAAAAGATTAACGCGAAAAGTCATTAATTAACAACAAACAAGAAAGGTTAAATGAGCGATAATTTAGTCAATTTAACCATTTATCTTTTTTAGAAGGGAGTAGAAAATAAAAAACGAAAACAAAAAAGGTAAGCTCATGAGCTTACCTTTTGGATAATTTTCAGTAATAGAAAATTATAAAGCGACAATATTTTCCGCTTGTGGGCCTTTTTGACCTTGAGTTACAGTAAACTGAACTTTTTGACCTTCAGCTAAAGTTTTGAAACCGTCGCCAGAAATTGCGCTGAAATGAGCGAATACGTCAGGACCAGATTCTTGCTCGATAAAGCCAAAACCTTTTGATTCATTGAACCACTTTACTGTACCAGTTGTTGTTTCAGACATAATGATATCCTATTTAATTGAGTAATTTTGCCCTAAGGCGGTATTGCTGAGAGTGTAACTATTACTTATTAAACAGAACGAGTTAAAAATAACTACGCAACGATGTACATAAATAGTGGTCTTACTTTCTAGCTAAAGAAGGATTCTATAGGGTTACCGCCAAGAGTCAAGCAATTTATTAGCTAAAATAAGGATTTACTATTTAATTTTCACTTTATTATTAGTATCTCGACTTCGTTTGATTAATTCATCATCTGGTACTATGTTCCCCTGTTTCGCTAATCTATCATATAGCACGACATTAGCAGTAGCTGCCAAGTTCATACAGCCAACTGTAGGCACATAAACCACATGATGAGCAGCATCCACTACTTGTTGACTAATAGTGCCGTCTTCCGGACCAAAAATATATAATGCACGATCAGGATGAACAAATAACGGCAAAGGCGTCGCTCCCTCAACCAGTTCGATACAAACGATTTCCGTCTCATCAGACGCTTTTGCTAAAATATCATCCACTGCAACAAGCGGAATTTTAGTACTGATATTTTTTGTATCAGTAACAAACTTCGCCGCATGTTGATATCGTTGCCCGGAGTAGAGAACTTTATCAACCTGATAGCACCCAGCCGCCCTCATTACCGCGCCAACGTTTGTTGGACTTTTAGGGTTAGTTAACCCTATCACTACCTGACTATTCGTCTTTTGATTAATCACTGCGTTTTCTTAACTAGGTCGTATCTAATAAATGTGAAAGCGATGATATCATTTTGTTTAATCACTCAAAAATAATAATTCCTCCGTAGGAATAAAGTGAACTTATCTTGTTGTGCTCTGTCGAACCATTTCAACACTGCATCACAATAAATAGGTTAATAATGAATAAATACCTACGCGAATTCTGGTACAGCAATAAAAGCTTAGTTATGTTCATTATGCTAATGTCGGTTTTTCGAAGTGCCATAGCTGACTGGAATGATGTTCCAACAGGTTCAATGCAGCCCACTATAGTCGAAGGTGACAGAATTTTAATTAATAAGCTCGCCTACGATATTAAGCTCCCTTTTATCAATCAATCGTTAATCGAACTGGGTTCACCTAAAGTGAACGATATTATTATTTTCGAATCTCAAGCAGTAGATAAAAGATTGGTTAAACGCGTTATTGGTGTCCCTGGAGATGTAGTTTCAATGAGCAACAATAAATTGCAAATCAATGGAAAAAGTATTTACTATCAACAAGTCTCTAGCAAGTCTGATAAACAGCTGTTAATTGAGTTGATTAATGGGCAAGCTCACCAAATCCAACTATCACAACCAAGCTCGGGTTTAGATAGCTTTGCACCAGTCAAAGTGCCAAATGGTCATTATTTGGTACTTGGGGATAACAGAAACAACAGTGCCGATTCACGCGTTATAGGCTTTGTACCCCGTAAAGAAATTATTGGCCGCTCAAAAACCGTTGTATTTTCGCTTAATTACGATAATTACCTGTTACCAAGAACAGAGCGCTTTTTATCAACTCTCTAGAGCTGTTGATCTTTCAAGTTTGTTTTTGCAGCAAAGGTCAACAGCCCCTAATTGACCTAAGCTGATATCATAACTTCTCTCTATATTTTGATTACATAAAATAACAACAAAGCATTTGTTATCTTATCTGGCATTTTCTAAGATGCTGCTACCTTAAACTTACAATGCAATCATTAATGAAAAAATTAATATTCCCTATACTCCTTAGCGTTGCCAGCTCGGTACATTTCGCTCAGGCAACTATCGTTGAGTTTCAAACTTCACATGGTAATTTCAAAGTTAATTTACACGATGATACGACGCCAATCACGGTGAGCAACTTCTTAGATTACGTCAATAGCGGCAAATACGACAATACAATTATTCATCGCACAGTTGATGATTTCGTTATTCAAGGTGGCGGGGCAAAGTTTGAAGGTACGCTACCACCAAGTTGGATTGAAGCAGGTGCTTCGATTAAAAACGAGCCAGTATATTCAAACGTCAAAGGCACTATCGCCATGGCAAAACAAAGTGCAAAAATCAACAGTGCCACCAGCCAATGGTTTATCAACACCAAAAACAACGCGTCAGTGCTCGATCCGGTCGACATATACGGCGGCGGTGCATACGCGGTGTTCGGTGAAGTGATAGAAGATGGCATGAATGTGGTTAATGCTATCTCAGAAGTGCCACGTTGCAATACTGGGCACAATGGCTTTAAAGAGCTTCCGATGCCTGATTATCAAGAGCAATGCGATGATGAAAATGCCGTACCAGGACAAGAAAACTTTGTCACCATCTATCAAGTAGTGGTCTATGACAGCTCATCAGCTACAGACAGCTCATTAACTTCGACTAAAAACACCTTGTATCAGGAAAGCCTCGATCAAGTGAAAAAGAGTAACAACAGTGGTGGTGGCTCTTTTGGCTGGTTAAGCTTACTGGTATTAACCTTACCCGTTTGGCGTAGAAAATAGTCTCTATGGCAAAAGAGCATCAACTTGATGCTCTTTTGTTTTTTCTGCTGATAAATATATCTGAGAAAGTTATAAATTCTTAGTAATATGATGAGAAGCTGCCGCAGTAAATACCACATCGGTTGAGCTATTTAACGCGGTTTCCGCCGAATCCTGAATAACACCGATAATAAAACCAATCGCCACCACCTGCATCGCAATATCATTACTAATACCAAATAAACTACAGGCAAGCGGGATCAATAATAATGAACCACCGGCAACGCCTGAGGCGCCACAAGCAGAAATAGAAGCGATAACACTTAATAAAATTGCAGTACCAAAATCGACATTAATTCCGACAGTATTCGCCGCAGCTAAAGTTAATACGGTAATAGTGATTGCCGCGCCAGCCATATTCACCGTTGCCCCTAGCGGGATAGAAACAGAATAAGTATCTTCATGTAAATCAAGTTTTCGACAAAGCTCCATATTGACCGGAATATTGGCCGCCGAGCTACGAGTAAAAAACGCGGTAATGCCGGAATTTTTTAAACAGGTAAAAACTAATGGATACGGATTTTTCCGGGTGATCAAAAAGACAATCAGCGGATTAGCAACCAACGCAATGATCAACATAGCACCAAGCAATACCATCACTAACTGGCTAAACTCACTTAAGGTTGAAAAACCTGTAGTAGCCACCGTATTCGCCACTAACCCTAAAATACCTAATGGCGCAAAACGAATAACGATTTTAACAATACTTGATATAGCATCAGCCAAGTCATGCACCATGGCTTTACTGCTGGCATTGGCTTTTTTAAGCGCAAAACCTAAGCCTAAACCCCAGGCTAAAATACCGATAAAGTTACCAGTTGCCACCGCGTTTATTGGATTATCTACCACTTTAAACGCCAAGGTTGTTAATACTTCAGTTAATCCTTGCGGCGGATTTGCCGTAGCTCCTGCTAAATCTAGGGTTAAATGAACCGGAAATGAGAAACTGATCAACACGGCAACAAATGCCGCACTTAAGGTGCCGACTAGATAAAGTCCAACAATCGGCTTTAAATCTGCATCGCTATTGGCTTTTTGATTAGCGATAGAGGATGCCACCAACACTAACACTAAAATAGGTGCAACCGCTTTTAACCCGTTAACAAATAAACTACCTAATAAAGATAATGATTTGGCAAGCTCTGGTGATACAAGCGCTAACGCAACACCGAGTAAAATGGCAATAATAATTTGATTAACCAGACTGATAGACTGTACTTTTCGATACACTGAGGATGATGCAAGGCTCATACTGACTCAACTTGTTATTGTTATAGGAACAGGCTTTTTACCACTGAAATCACGCCCTTGTCTACCCTAAATACGATATTGCTATGTCCATGGTAGTGAGCTTTACTTTACAAATTCAAGCACACTCGACATTTCACTATATGACGGTCAACTAAAAATTCCCGACAGACAAAATAGCCAACCGCCATCACTAATTGCTCACCAGCAAAAACAAGTGGTACGCGCTTTCGTTGCCAGCTTGGCACGGCCAGCTCCTGCCAGATTTTTTTCAATTCACGAGAATGCTGGCGGTAATCAGGATGGCATTTTAGGTTTTGCGGGCTAAAGCAAACCCTCAGTTCACTGACCCCTTCCGGTAAAGAAAACGCCATCACCTTAACATCACTATTACAGTCGTCAGAGCCATTATCAATTTGCAGACCATTTACCATGAGCTGCAATTGCCCTAATCCATCTGGCAAATTAATCGAAAATTCCCTATCAGTCAGGGCATTTATCGCAACTTTTTGTTGCCAATCACTTAAATCGGCAAACTCAGGAGTCAGATATAAACCGCTTTTAAAACGGCGCAGCCAAATATCTCCTACTTTTACCGCAGGCAGCTTATCCTGCTCGGCTGACAGCTGCTGACGAACCTGAGCTAACTGAGCGCTACTTGGCATTAACTGCTGGTGTTTAGCCAAAAAACAACGCATCAGATAATTAAAACGACTTGATGACAAGGCTAACAGCTTATCAATGGCTAAAACATTAGAGTGTAACTGGCAATTAGCCAAGTCTTGCTCTGCTATTTCACTTATTAGCTGCTCGGCATCCTGACAGTGTTCTGCACTGCGAGCAATTGTCGTACAAATCGCAGGCCACCTAGCTTTTAATAATGGCATCAGCTGCTGACGAATAAAATTACGATCGAACTGACAATCCTGATTCGACTCATCTTCAATCCATTGTAAGCCTAATTGCTCCGCCCGATTAACCATTTCAGCGCGACTAACCGCTAAAAACGGACGACACAAAGTTAGCGCCCCTCCCGTGGTTGCCATTTCGCTGACACTTGTCATTGCCGATAAGCCTTTTAACCCGGCGCCGCGCTTTAGCGCCAATAATAACGTTTCACTTTGATCATCAAGGTGATGACCTGTCAGCACAACCCCATTATCACCCGCGACTTCTTTTAGTGCCTGATAGCGCGCTGCTCGCGCTTTAGCTTCCAAACTTTGCTTATCTGCCGCTGACAAATCTACTTTTTTAGCAACAAATTCAAGCGCTAATTGCTGACACTGCTTTTGGACAAATTCCTGCCAGTAGTCTGCATTTTCACTTAAGCCATGATTGACATAGCAAACTGTCAATTGAGACAACGGCTTTGTTTCAACTAAATAGGCAACTTCGTGAAGTAACACCATAGAATCAACGCCGCCACTACAGGCGATAACAATAGGTAGCTTTGAATACTGATTAAGGTGAGAAACGAGTTGAGAACGAAAGATAGACATGAAGATAACGCGGCTTATTAACAGAAACTAACAAGCCGCAGCATTGATTAACAATAGCCAAAAGACATTAAACGCTGGTAACGCTTTTCGATCAACTCTTCTTTAGATAAGCCATCTAACGCAGCAAGATCTGCTTTAATCGCCTGCTTTAATAACGCCGCCATTTCATCCATATCGCGATGGGCACCGCCCATAGGCTCTTCAATCACAGTATCGATCAAACCTAACTCTTTAATACGTGATGCCGTTATCCCCATAGCTTCTGCTGCAGTTGACGCTTTTTCTGCAGTTTTCCATAAGATAGAGGCACAGCCTTCTGGTGAAATTACCGAGTAAGTTGAATATTGCAACATGTTCACCCGATCGCCAACGCCGATAGCTAATGCGCCACCCGAGCCGCCTTCACCAATCACGGTACAGATAATAGGCACATTTAACCGTGCCATCACTTTTAAATTTGTCGCAATAGCTTCACTCTGACCGCGCTCTTCCGCGCCTATGCCAGGATAAGCCCCCGGCGTGTCGATAAAGGTAATGATCGGCATATTAAAACGCTCCGCCATTTCCATCAATCGTAAGGCTTTACGGTAACCTTCCGGGCGAGGCATACCAAAGTTACGCTTTACTTTCTCAGCAGTTGAACGGCCTTTTTGATGGCCAATCACCATCACCGGCTTACCATCAATGCGCGCGGTACCGCCGACGATCGCCTTGTCATCAGCATAAGCGCGATCGCCAGCCAATTCATCAAAGTCAGTAAAAATACGCGGTAAATAATCCTGGGTATAAGGACGCTGTGGATGACGCGCAACGCGAGCGGTTTGCCAAGGATCTAAACCTGCAAATATCTTTCGAGTTTGTTCCTTATTTTTCTCACGTAATTGTGAAATTTGTTCTTCTAAGTCAAGATCTAACTCCTGACCACTGTTCACTAACTGTAACTCTTCAATTTTTGCTTCAAGTTCCGCAATCGGCTGCTCAAAGTCTAAAAAATTTAATGACATATGCTTAAAGTACCTAAGTTATCTTTACTTTTATTCGGTTAACTAACGTTTAACAACATTAGCTATTTAAATTCTAATGCGACCTTTTCTTCCCCTAACAAGCCTTTTAGCTGATTTAGCAAAGCATCTTGCGGAGTCACTCTCCACTGCACGCCTAATTCTAGCATAGCTTGTGCTTCATCTCTTTGATAAAACACGCGAACCGGGCAAGTGCCATCTTTGTATTCAGCTAATAGCCCGGAAAATTGCTCGACAAAATCCGCCGACATTTCATTCCTAATAACGCTAATATCTAATGATGAAACATAATTTTCTCTGGCATCGGCGATGGTCATTATATCGCGACCGGTCATTGTAATGCCACCGGAGTAATCATCAAAGCTGACCTGTCCACTACAGACTAAAATGGCATCGCTTTCCAACAGCTCTGCAAATCTATCATAATCATCGGGAAAAAGCCGAACATCCATGCGGGCACTTTTATCATCTAAAGTGACTAACGCCCAACGACGACCACGTTTATTGACCATGACCCGCACACCTATCACCAAACCAACCGCAGTTACCGATTTATTCTTACCGGTTGGCTGCATGCTGACTAATCGACCCGAGGCATACTTTTTGATTTCTTTTAAATAGCGGTTGATAGGATGGCCGGTTAAATAAAGCCCTAAGGTTTCTTTTTCACCATCAAGCCAGACTTCTTCCGCCCACGGCGTAACTTCTTTAAATGCTTGCCTGGTATCTTCCGGCTGCTCGTTGATCAAACCAAAAAGATCGTCCTGACCTATCGCCTGTGCCTTGGCATGCTGCTCGGCTGCTTTTATCGCATCAGTTAAGGTTTCAAACAACGCCGCCCGGTGCGGTGCTTCTTTACCTTTAACCATAAGTTTAGGGCCAAGATTGTCCATGGCTCCGGATTTGATTAACCGCTCCAGTACTCGCTTATTGGTTTTCTTTAAATCGACCCGGGCGCAAAAATCAAACAGGTCAGCAAAAGGCCCTCCACTCTCGCGCGCGGCTATTATTGCCGCTATTGGCCCTTCGCCAACACCTTTTACCGCCCCTATGCCATAGACAATTTCATTATTATCATTGACGGTAAATTTATACTGACCACTGTTTACATCCGGTGGCAACAGGGTTAACCCCATGTTTTTACATTCATCTACCAGGGTCACTATTTTGTCGGTGTTATCCATATCCGCCGACATCACTGCCGCCATAAAAGGCTCGGGATGATGCGCTTTCATCCACAGCGTTTGATAAGACACCAATGCATAGGCGGCCGAGTGCGATTTGTTAAATCCATAACCGGCAAACTTTTCCACCAAGTCAAAGATTCTCATGGCGAGCTCGCCATCAACTCCCTGTTTTATTGCCCCTTCTTCAAACACCGCCCGTTGTTTTGCCATCTCCTCGGGTTTTTTCTTACCCATGGCGCGGCGTAACATATCGGCGCCACCAAGCGTATAACCGGCCAGTACCTGAGCAATTTGCATCACCTGCTCTTGATACAAAATAATGCCGTAGGTTGGCTCCAGAATGGGCTTTAACGATTCATGCTGCCACTGGGCGTCGGGGTAGGACACTTCTTCCCGGCCATGCTTACGCTCAATAAAGTTATCCACCATGCCAGAATCCAGTGGTCCTGGGCGGAACAATGCTACCAGTGCGATAATATCTTCAAAGCAATCTGGCTTTAATTTCTCGATCAGCGCCTTCATGCCTGAAGATTCCAGCTGAAACACCGCGGTAGTTTGTGCCGCGAGCAACACTTTAAACGACGCTTTATCGTCGAGCGGAATCGCAGCAATATCGATCGGCTCCTTGCCTGCTTTGAGCTGCTTTTCATCTGCCATTTCAATCGCCCACTGCAAGATGGTAAGCGTTCTTAGGCCTAAAAAGTCAAACTTAACCAGACCGGCATCTTCAACATCGTTTTTATCAAACTGGGTAACCGGGTTTTTGCCTTCATCGTCACAATAAAGCGGCGCAAAATCGGTGATAGTAGTTGGTGAAATTACCACGCCTCCGGCATGTTTACCGGCATTTCGGGTCGTACCTTCCAAGATACGGCACATATCGATTAGATCTTTAACCTCAGTGTCCTGGGCATAGACTTCCGGCAATTTAGGCTCGGCTTCAAATGCTTTGGCTAGCGTCATGCCGGGATCCCCCGGCACTAATTTAGAGATGCGATCGACAAAACCATAGGGATGGCCAAGCACCCGGCCAACATCGCGAATAACCGCCTTGGCAGCCATAGTACCGAAAGTAATTATTTGCGAGACCGCATCACGGCCATAGAGCTCGGCGGTGTGATCGATAACTTCATCACGCCTGTCCATACAGAAATCAACGTCAAAATCCGGCATGGAAATACGTTCTGGGTTAAGAAAACGTTCGAATAACAAATCAAATTCTAGCGGATCAAGGTCGGTGATCTTAAGCGCATAAGCCACTAGGGAACCCGCACCAGAACCACGCCCTGGCCCCACCGGAATATTATTATCTTTACTCCACTGAATAAATTCCATCACGATCAAGAAGTAACCGGGAAACCCCATATTGTTAATCACTTCAAGTTCGATTTTTAACCGTTCGTCATAAGGCTTACGTAGCTCGACAAAATCCGGCGCACCTTTATCAAACAAGAACTCCAGTCGTTCTTGCAAACCTTCTTCAGAAATCTTAACCAGATAATCTTTAATATCCATACCTTCGGTCGGAAAGTCTGGCAAGAAATACTCCCCAAGCCTTACAGTAACGTTACAGCGCTTGGCGATTTCGACGGTATTTTCCAACGCTTCAGGAATATCGGCAAACAGCTCAAGCATTTCTTGCTCTGAACGCAGGTATTGCTGCGGACTGTATTTTTTCGGCCGACGTTTATCATCCAAGGTAAAACCATCATGGATCGCGACGCGAATTTCATGGGCTTCAAATAAATCTTCAGTTAAAAACACCACTTCATTAGTGGCCACTACCGGTAGCTGTTGCTGCTGAGCCAGTTCAACAGCTAAATGCAGATAATTTTCTTCGTTCTCACGCCCGGTACGAATTAGTTCAAGATAATAATTATTGGGGAAATATTGCTGATAAAACGCCACCATCTGCGTTACTTGCGCCTGATTACCTTTTAATAGTGCTTTACCGACATCACCTTCCCGACCACCAGAGAGTAAAATCAAGCCTGGAGCATATTCTATTAACCAGTTTTTATCGATCACCGCCTTATTTTGCACATGGCCGCGCAAATACGCCTTGGAGATCAATTCGGTAAGATTTTTATAGCCGGTATTGTCTGCCGCCAATACCACAAGACGAAACAATTGATCTTCCAATTCTTCACTTTGCACCCAAAAATCACAACCGATCACCGGCTTAATACCAGCGCTATGAGCGGCATGATAATATTTTACCAGGCCGCACAGGTTGGTCTGGTCGGTTAACGCGATCGCCGGCATCTTTAAATCGGCGGCTTTACTGATAATCGGCTTGACTTTATTCAAGCCATCCGACATCGAAAAGTCACTATGCACTCGCAAATGGACAAACTGAGGTGCAATAGACTCAGTTTGCTCGATAACTTCTGTTGTATGCTCTTGCGTTAGATCGGCCATATAAATTTATGATTGTTTCAGTATTTATTTTTCGTTATTAATTTTGGTTATTAAGCACGGCAGCAACCGGTTTAAAGCTCTTACGATAACAGTCTAATACGCCATGTTCGACTATTTTTTCTAAATGTGCTTTCGTTGGATAGCCCTTATGACTGGCAAAACCATATTGCGGATAAAGCTTGTCCAGCTCGATCATTTCATTATCACGGGCAACTTTGGCAATAATCGATGCAGCGCTGATCTCCGCAACCCGAGCATCACCTTTCACTACTGATTGGCTGGCGATCTGGCCAGACTCGCCGTAAAAGCTTGGCGTCCGATTGCCATCTACCAGGACATAATCCGGTTCAACCGCCAACCCTTGTACCGCCCTTTGCATTGCCAGCATAGTGGCGTGCAAAATATTTAAAGTATCTATTTCTTCCGGCGTTGCCCGGGCAATACACCAGGCGATGGCTTTTTCTTTTATTTCTTCGGACAACAGCTGGCGCTTTTTCTCTGACAGTTTTTTCGAGTCCATTAAACCAATGATCGGATTATCAGGATCGAGGATCACCGCCGCAGTAACGACGTCACCGACGAGTGGCCCGCGGCCAACTTCATCAACGCCAGCGATACAATAAGCGATAGGATATTCAAAAGGGGGTAATGCAATTTTTGCCATAATTAATGAGTTGCCTGACAGAGCTCTATAACGGCTTTTGCCGCCTGCTCACTGGCGTTTTGTCTTAAACTGTGATGAATCTCGGTAAATGCCTGATTAAGCTCAGCTTGATCGCAATACAGCCTGTCTTTGACTAAAGGCACGATATTGTCGACGGTTACTTGTGATTGTAGCAATTCAGGCACTAAGCTTTTATTGGCTAATAAATTGGGCAAGGAAAACCACTTTAATTTCACAAACCCTTTAAATAGGTGATACGTCAACGGGTTAAATTTATAGCAGATCACCATAGGACGCTTAATTAACGCAGCTTCCAAGGTTACTGTACCGGAAGCGGTTAATAAGCAGTCACTGGCCGCCATCACTTGTTGCGTTTTACCAATAATGACATCAACCGGTAATTGCGGGGCAATTTTCTGTTTAATTTCAGCAAACTGCTTGGCTCGCTTTTCACTGATCATTGGCGCAACAAACAACAAATTTGCATCTTGTTGAATAAGCAATTGCGCACTTTGCAAAAAAGGTTCAACCAAACGTGATAATTCACCGCCGCGACTGCCCGGCATTAACGCTAATATTTTTTTATCCAGCGCTAAACCTAGCTCTGTTCTCGCTTTGGCTTGATCTGAAACCAGTGGAATATCATCTGCTAACGAGTGACCAACAAACTGACACGGCACCTGATGTTGATCATAAAAGGCTTTTTCAAATGGCAGTAACGACAATACCAGATCCGTTGCCTTGGCAATTTTAAAAACCCGTTTTTGTCGCCATGCCCAGACACTCGGGCTGACATAATGCACGGTTTTAATGCCTAGCTGCTTTAAACTAAGCTCTAAACGTAAATTAAAATCCGGCGCGTCAATACCGATAAAAACATCCGGCTTATTGGCGGTAAAATGCTCAACCAGTTCATCTTTAACTTGAAACAAACGTCTGAGACGACCCAGTACTTCGAAGATGCCCATCACCGAGAGCTCTTCCATATCAAACAGGCTGTCAAAACCGAGCGCCAGCATTTTGGGCCCGCCAATACCGACAAATTTAGCATTGGGAAAACGGCTTAATAAGGATTGCATTAAACCGGCGCCGAGTGTGTCACCGGAATGCTCACCTACGACGATGGCAAATACCGGCGCGGCATCAGAGTTTACCGATGAATTCACAGGATCGTTCATGAAAATAGCTTAACGAATAATACCGCGATTAGAGGAAGCGATAAATTGAGTAAATAGCTCAATTTCAGCGCTGGATGTAATCGAGTCCTTGATTTCCTGTAGTGCCTGTTCAACCGTTAAGCCCTGGCGATACACTTTGCGATACGCCTGCTTAATTGCCCGCACTGCTTCAACAGAAAAGCCGCGCCGCTTTAAGCCTTCAGTATTTAAGCCAAATGGCTTAGCTGCATTACCCGATGCCATCACATAGGGTGGAATATCCTTAAGTACCAGGGAAGTTGCAGCGACAAAACTATGGGCACCAATATGGCAGAACTGATGGACACCGCTCATGCCACCCAAAATAGCATAATCACCGACATGGACATGACCGGCAATCGAAGCGTTATTCGCCATAATACAGTTGTTACCGACGACACAATCGTGGGCAACATGGGTATAGGCCATAAACAAATTATTACTGCCGATCTGAGTAATACCCTGATCCTGAATGGTGCCGCGATGTACGGTACAAGACTCACGGAAGGTATTGTTATCGCCGATAATTAGCTCAGTGGCCTCACCAGCATATTTCAGATCCTGACAATCTTCACCTATTGAGGCAAACTGAAAAATCCGATTACCTTTGCCGATACGAGTCGGTCCGTTGATCACCACATTAGGGCCGATAACACAGTCATCGCCAATGACGACACTTTTACTGATATAAGTCCAAGGGCCAACAGTAACATTCTGACCGAGTTGTGCGCCATCTTCGATGATTGCTTGTGGATGAATCAAGGCAATATGCTCCTAATTAGTTAATCACTTACGTCGTATTATAACTTGCGTCGTGCGCACATTAGATCAGCAGAGCACACCACTTTACCGTCAACCTTAGCTTCACCGTAAAACTTCCACATGCCACGGCGTTCTTTAATGAACTCAACATGCAAATGCATGGTATCGCCCGGCACGACTGGCTGCTTAAACTTGGCATTGTCAATTGAGGCAAACAGGTACATTTCATCTGCCGCACGACTCTCTGCTGATTTAAAGCCTAAAATGCCAGTGGCCTGCGCCAAACTTTCCAAAATCATCACCCCTGGGAAAATTGCCAGTTCAGGAAAATGCCCGGTAAATACCGGCTCATTGAAAGTGACATTTTTGATCGCGTGTAACCATTTACCGGCCTCATAATCTAATACACGATCAACTAATAACATCGGATAACGATGTGGGATTAATTTTTGTATTTCTTGTACATCAATAACGTTATTTTGCGATTCCAAATCACTGTCCTTTCATTGATTTAAACAGCTGCTACCTGAAAATAATCAAGTAGCTAGCTAGTTGCGTTAGTTTTTAATGCCTGTATTTCTTGCTCGAGCATTTTAATTTTTTTATTGGTGCTCTCGAGTTTTCTAATTCTGGCGTTGGATTTTTGCCATTCTTTATTGGGTTGCACCGGCAAACCTGAAGAATATACTCCACTTTCGGTGATATTTTTTGTCACCATGGCAAAACCGGTAAACACGCAATTATCTGCTACTTTAATGTGACCGTTAATGCCCACCATACCGGCGATAGTGCAGTTTTTACCAATTTCTGTGCTACCGGCAATAACACTACAGGCCGCCATTGCTGTATTTTCCCCGATAACGACATTGTGTGCAATTTGTATTTGATTATCCAAGATCACGCCATCGTTAATGATAGTATCATCCAATGCACCGCGATCTATGGTAGTACTGGCACCGATTTCTACCCGATTACCAATAACAACTCTGCCTAACTGAGGAATTTTTTGCCACTGTCCTTGATGATTAGCATAACCAAAACCGTCTGAGCCTATCACAGTACTGGCCTGGATCAGACAGTCACTGCCAATGATAACATCATGATAGACACTGACATTAGCCCAAAGCTTGGTATTTGCGCCAATTTTTGCACCCTGACCAATAAAACAACCTGCTCCGATAGCAAGGTTATCACCGAGCTCAACGCCGGCTTCGACCACGCTGTTTGCGCCGATAGTCACGCCTTTACCAATAATGGCAGACGAGTCAACCACAGCCGAAGGATGAATATTCGCCGAAGGCCTTGGCGTGGTATCCAATAACTGAGCAACTAAGGCGTAGCCCATATAAGGATTCTCCATCACTAAGGCATTGGTTGGACAATCATCAAGACAGTCTGGCGATAATATTACCGCACCTGCCTTAGTGTCACTCAGTTGTTGGCGATATTTAGCATTCGACAAAAACGCAATTTGATCTGAGTTGGCATTTTTTAATGTCGCCAGACGAGCCACAGAGACATTGCTATCTCCTTTAACGGTTGCGCCAATTTTTTCGGCAATTTCTTGAAGTGTATAACTCATTAATGATTTTCTTTAATAACAATAGCTAAGCTATCAACAGTTTAGGCTAATAAGCGGCTAAACTAAAACAAAAAAATACGCTACTTAAAAAGTAACGTATTTTTTAATCGCATTATTGCAATATCTGTAATTTGATAGTGCAGAGAATTAGTTAAGCTTGCTTACCTGCTCAACCACTTTATCAGTAATGCTAAGATCTGGCTTAGAAAATACTACGGCTTTTTGTTCAATCACTAAATCAACTTTCTCTTTTGCCGCTATGCCATCAATCGCCTGACGAACTAGTGCAACAATTTTATTCGTTTCTTCGTTTTGACGAGCACCCGCTTGTTGCTGTAACGCCTTACCTTTGGTTTGATAGTCTTGGTAATATTCAGCAATTTTCTTGTCTAACTCTTCAATTTCTTTTTTGCTCATCAAAGAAGAATCGCGCTGTTTCTTTTCCTGGTAGTATTTAATATCTTTTTCCAGCTGAGCTAATTCAGCTTTCGCATCTTTAAATTCTGCTTCTAACGCTTGCATAATCGCTGCAGTTTGAGGAATTTTTCCCATCACTTCCTGGAAATTAACCACGGCAATTTTTTGATCGGCTGCCATAGCTGCACTCGATAATAAAGCTCCTGAAGCTACTGTTGCTAGCGCGATTGATTTAAATAACTTTTTCAATTTCTTCTCCTAACTTAAAGGTATTCTGTTCATTATTTCATTTATATTGGGATCTGTTAACCAATTAAAAGGTTTGTCCGATATTAAAATTAAAGAATTTAGTATCATCCCCTTCTTCTTCCTTAATTGCCCGGGCAAAACTAAAGATCATCGGCCCCATAGGTGATAACCATTGGATCGATAAACCACCGGAAACCCGATAACGACCGACATCGGAATAATCGTCTATTTTGGCAAATTCTTTCGGTGCCAAGTCTCGATAATCACTCAAAGTAAATTCAGTATCCCAAACATTACCGGCATCGATAAAGAAGCTGGTGCGGACACTGTTAGCATAACCTTCATCGATTAGCGGTGTCGGTACAATTAATTCAAGGCCAGCAACCGCCATAGCATTACCACCTACCGAGCGGCGGGAACTACTGATAACATCGTGATCAGGCCCTAAACAACAACCGCTGCCGCCCAATGGATCTGGTGTCCCCGGGATCCCCGTCGGATACCTAAAGATGGCTCTAGGACCAACAATATTGGTTTCGAAGCCACGTAAGGTATCTGAACCACCACCGGCTCTAAAGTTCTCCCAAAACGGTAAGATTTGATCATTGCCGTTGATATCACCATACCCGTTACCATAGCCTAATTTCAAGCTGGTTTTAAAGCTCCAGCCGCGGGCAATTGGGAAATACCATTTGGTATCTAAATTTAAGGTGAAATAGTTAGTATCCGAGTTCGGCGTTGTCATCTTGTATGACAAACGCTGTGAAGAGCCTGCGGTTGGGAAAGTACCACGGTTTAACGTTGAACGAGAAATCGAGGCGCTGACATCAAAGTTTTCAAACTCTAAACCGGCATCCGGATCGTTCGGATCTGAATACAGCTCATAGAAACGCTGAATTTGCTCATACGTTTGTAAGCGGGTAATGCCATTGTGTTTATAACCAACACCAAAGTTCAAACGAACATATTCATTGATCGGAAAACCAAAGTTAACACTAACGCCATAAGTTTTGTTGTTATACTCAACCAGGTTAGCACTACCGGCATCAAACTCATTATAGAAAATCGTACCGCCTAACGAGATGGCATCCACAGTAAAGTACGGGTCGGTATACGTCATGCTGACACTGCGCGAATAGCTGACAGTATTAACGCTAAAGCCTAACCTATTACCTGTGCCTAAAAAGTTATTTTGCTGGATACCGGCATTTAAGCTCAGTTTAGTGGCCGAGCCGTAACCTATACCCGCAGTAAATGACCCGGATGGCTGCTCTTTGACCTTAAACTCCACATCGACCAGATCCTCTTCATCCGGTAATTGGGTGGTTTCAAATTCAACCTCTTCCATATAAGGCAAACGTTGCAACCAGGCTTTAGAGCCTTCCACTAAGCTGTTTGATAACCAGGCACCTTCCATTTGACGCATTTCACGACGCAATACTCGATCGGAAGTAACATGATTGCCCTTAAAATTAATGCGATTGACATAAACTCGCTTGCCCGGATCGACAGAAATCGTCAATTTTACCGTTTTATCGTCTTCATTAATTTCAGGCACTGTTGTCACTTTCGGATAAGCATAACCAAAGCGCCCTAAGAACTTACTGATAGTTTCTTCGGTGTAAGTAACTTCAGCACCATTATAAAGCTTGCCACCCCGTAATGGATTAATCGCACGAATCGTTTTTTCAAAGCCCGCCATATCACCGACAAACTCGACATCACTAACGGTATATTGTTCACCTTCGGTGACGTTTAACGTGATATAAACCGCTTTTTTATCTGGCGTCATCGACACTTGCGTTGAATCGACCTTATATTGCAAATAGCCGCGGTCTAAATAATAGCTCTCAATCTTTTCCATGTCCCCCTGCAAGGTTTGCTTTTGATAGCGATCTTGCGCCATAAAGTCCCACCAGGGTGAATCAAAAGTAAGCTCTGAGCCTTCTAATAGTTCTTCATCAGAAAAGATTTCATTACCGACAATATTGATTTGTTGGATCGCCGCGGCATCACCTTCCGAGAAAACAAATTTCAAATTCACCCGGTTTCTGGGTAAATGGGTAATTTCCGCCTTAACATCCGCATTATACTTACCAACACTATGGTAAAAATCTTCCAGACCAACCTCTAAACCGGCGATCACGGTTTTATCTAAGGTTTCACCAACCCGGATATCACTGCCGTCCAGGCTTTCTACCAGCTGTTCTTCTTTAAGATCTTTATTGCCGTCAAAAGTGATCTCACTGATAGTTTCACGTTCGCGTACTCTATAGATGACCCGATTACCATCACGATAAACTGCAATATCGTTAAAGTGGCCAGACTTGTATAACGCCTTAATCGATTGTGAAATACGAAAATCATTAAGGGTATCGCCAACGTTAAATGGAATATGAGTTAATGCAGCCCCCAACGCAACTCGCTGTAAGCCTTTAACTTGAATATCTTCAACTTGGAATTCTTCTGCCGCCTGAGCAGTCGTGCCTAAGGCACCCATTAACACCGCTAGGGCAATTTTTTTCATCATCATAAAAATTTAACTTAACTACTTCTTCTATTTATAATCGCGACAAATCGTTAAATAATGCGATACTCATCAAGCCTAAAAGCGCTAGTGTACCAAATTTAAAACCTATTTCTTGTATTTTTTCAGGAACAGGTCGACCGGTAAAAAGCTCTATAAGGTAATAAACTAAATGCCCGCCATCAAGTACCGGCACAGGTAAAATGTTAATTATCCCTAAATTAATACTAATTAATGCTAAAAAGCCTAAAAAGTAAACAAATCCATAACCGGCATGTTCACCTGCTCCCTGGGCAATGGCAATAGGACCACTTAAGTTTTTTACAGAAACATCACCAGTAATCAATTTACCTATCATGTTAAAACTTAACGTTACTAACTGCCAGGTGCGATCCAGACTCTGACCAAATGCATCAAGCACACCATAAGACAATTCAATTTGATAATCCTGTGGATACGGATCGGTTTTCGCTGCCACCCCAAGGTAACCTATTTGCTTGCCATTGCGCACCACATTCTCTGGTGTCACCGCTAAAGTAACCGTTTCACCATTTCGTAAGACTTCAAGTTCAACGGTTTGCTTAGGGTATTGCTTCACCTGTTCAGTAAAATTTTGCCATTGACCATTAACCCTCTGGCGGTTAATAGTTAACGGCTGATCCCCTATTTGTAAGCCAGCTTTTTCTGCTGGGCTGTCTTTAGCAACCACAGCCACCTGGTTATATACTTTCGGGCGAAATGGCGTTAAGCCTAAGCTTTGAATCGCTGAACTATTATCCGGTGAAAACTGCCAGTGACTGGTATCTAATTTATGCGTTTGCGTTGACACACTGTCTGACTGACGCGTCGCTATTTCTATGTGCTGCTCACCCATTTGCGCAACTAAGGCTAAATTAACGTCTTGCCAGTCACGGGTAGTATTTCCCGCAACCGCAACAATTTCACTATTAGCTGGCAGCCCGGCTTTGGCCGCTATCGACTGAGGTGCGACTTCACCGACAATTGGCTTAACGCTTGGCACCCCTAATAAAAACATTAAATAAAAGGCAAAAATGGCAAAAATAAAATTAGCACCTGGCCCGGCGGCGATAATGGCAATACGCTGATAGACAGTTTTGCTGTTAAAAGTTTTATCCTTGTCTTCAGGCGCAACTTGATCAACACGCTCATCAAGCATTTTAACGTAACCGCCTAGTGGGATCAGCGCGATAACAAATTCCGTGCCTTGCTTGTCTACCCTGCGCCATATCGGCGTACCAAAGCCGATAGCAAAACGCTCAACTTTTACCTTATTTTTCCGCGCTACCCAAAAATGACCGTATTCATGGACGGTAATTAAAATACCAAGCGCGATAATAAATGAAGATAAATTCCAAAAAAATTCCAACACGAGATTAACTTACCTTCATCTTAACTTTAACTTTGACAACTAACGAGCTCTGCTACCAGCGACTGAGCATATGCCCTTGCCGCCTGGTCAAGCAAGAGTACCTCACTAATGCTTACCACCTTTTCTGAGACAAATTTTTTCACAGAAGTTTCATTTATTTTAAAAATATCGGTAAATTTTATCCGACCATGCAAAAAGCCATCAACTGCAACCTCATTCGCAGCATTAAGCGCGGTACAGGCTGCCTGGCCTTGCCGGCAGGCATCAATCGCCAATTTTAAATTCGGATAACGGGTAAAATCCGCCTGCTGAAAATCAAATGACGGCGTAGTAAAAAAATCTAGCGGTTCCACCCCAGCATCAATACGCTCGGGAAATGCCAGAGCATGAGTGATTGGCGTGCGCATATCCGGATTTCCCATTTGCGCCAATACCGAGCCATCCCGATACTGTACCATAGAATGAATGGTACTTTGCGGATGCAATACCACTTGAATATCATCCGGCTCAACATTAAACAGCCATTTTGCCTCAATAAACTCCAGGCCTTTATTCATCATGGTGGCAGAATCCACTGAGATTTTACGTCCCATTTCCCAATTAGGATGCGCACAAGCCTGCTCAGGTGTTACTTTCGCTAATTCTTGAATCGGCGTCGTACGAAATGGCCCACCTGAACCAGTCAATAAGATTTTGCTGACGCCATTAGTTGCCAGCTGGCAACTCCCTATCTGCTGCTGACCAGATGGCGGTAAACATTGAAAAATCGCATTGTGCTCGCTGTCAATCGGTAATAATTCTGCACCTGAGCGTTTCACCGCATCAATAAAGATCTGCCCTGAGGTCACTAACGCTTCTTTATTCGCCAGCAATACCCGCTTACCTTGCTCGACTGCCGCCAGCGTTGGTAATAATCCAGAGGCGCCAACAATCGCCGCCATTACCGTATCACTTTGCTCGCGTTTAGCGATCTGAACTAATGCATCCGCCCCCGACAATACTGTGATATCCGCCAAATTGGCCGCTTGAAGTTTAGCGGTTAATTGCTTAGCGGCTGATTCATCAACCAACACCACCACGCGTGGAGTAAATTGCTGACATTGCTGAAATAGCTTATCGACACTGGCATTGGCAGACAGTGCATCAACAACAAATTTATCTGAGTGCCTGCGCACTACATCCAGGGTATTTTCGCCAATAGAGCCGGTCGAGCCTAAAATACAAAGATGACGAACTTTCATACTTGCTCCTAGTGCCAGCCAAGGCAGGCATAACAAAGGGCAAAAATCGGCGCAGTCGCAGTGAGGCTGTCAATACGGTCTAATACCCCACCATGGCCAGGTAAAATAGAGCCACTGTCTTTGATCCCGGCTTGGCGTTTAAACATGCTTTCGTTTAAATCCCCTAATACCGAAATCGTAGTGATCACTACCGTCACCGCCAGCACTAATACATATTGTTCTTGCTGCCAGCCAAGAATATAACTGGCGACTGAGACTAACAGACAGGCAAACACCACGCCGCCAATAAAGCCTTCCATGTTTTTACCCGGGCTGACATTTGGCATTAATTTATGCTTGCCTATCGCTTTACCAACAAAGTAGGCGCCAACATCCGCGCTCCACACCATTAAAAATAAGAACATGATCAACTGAGCGCCATGATATGGGTCAACTTGATAGTCGCTGCTTCTTAGCACCATAAAGGCCAGCCAGGTTGGCACTAAGGTCAGCCAGCCAAAGACTCCGCGAATCGACCTGTGGCTCGCCCAAAAGCTGCTGCACCTTGGGTATAGAAACGTTAAGGTCGCAGAAATCAGCCACCAAATCACTGCCAGCCATAAAATGTAATAGACTAGCTGCTGTAATTCACTAACACTGTGCCATAAGCTGTTTAGTGGCACAAAATACCAGAGTGCTGAAATCAAAAACACCGTCGCTAGCACAAAGGCCAGACGGCGACGTTTATTGTCAAAGCCCATCAATGGACCCCACTCCCAGGCGCCAATTGCCATGATCACCATGATAAAGACAGCAAAGCTGTCTAATGACATATAAAATATCGCGGCAATAGCTAATGGCGCTAGTAATAATGCTGTAATAATACGTTGTAATAACAAACGATAACCCTTTATATATTTTAGTTTTTATTTATCAGTTGTTGCTTTTATCTGGTCACCGGTTTTACCAAAGCGTCGCTCTCTGTCGCTAAAACTGGCAACGGCTTGTTCAAATGCCTGTTCTTTAAAATCCGGCCATAAGGTGTCAGTAAAATAAAATTCTGCATAAGCTGCCTGCCATAACAAGAAGTTGCTGATGCGATAATCACCACCGGTACGGATCAACAAATCCAATTCCGGTACGTGTGCCAAGCTAGTATGCTGATTGAGCATTTGTTCATTAATATCGTCAACCGCCAGTTCACCTTGTTGAACTTTCGCAGCCAACTGTTGAGCTGCATGGCTAATATCCCAACGACCACCATAATTTGCCGCCACCGACAATACCATAGCATCGTTATTGGCCGTTAGCTGTTCTGCTGCGCGAATTTTACTGATCAATTTATCCGAAAAGCGCTCAACATCACCGATGACCTGAAAGCGAATATTATTCTTATGTAGTTTTTTAACCTCCCGGGTTAACACCAGCATAAAGAGATCCATCAACACACTGACTTCCTGTTGAGGTCTTTGCCAATTTTCGCTGCTAAATGCAAACAGGGTTAGCGCTTTAACCCCTAATTTTCGGGCACTTGATACAACCGCCCTCACCGATTCAACACCATTTTTATGACCCACTACTCGAGTTTTACCCCGCTGCTGAGCCCAACGACCATTACCATCCATAATAATGGCGACATGCGCGGGAATAGATTGAGAGCCATCTAGTTGTAATGTTTGCTCGGTCACACAAACTCCATTTATATCTCGATAGATAATAAAAAACGTCGTAGTTAAACTTATTTAAAAACTACGACGTTATCTACACTGTAATGGAAATTAAATTTCCATTAACTCCGCTTCTTTGTCAGCTAAAATAGCATCAACTTGCTTAACAAAGCTATCAGTAATTTTTTGAATTTCATCTTCAGCCTGATGCATTTCATCATCGCTGATCTCTTTGTCCTTATTTAAGGCTTTAATATCAGAATTGGCATCACGGCGAATATTACGAATGGCAATCTTGCCGTTTTCACCTTCACCTTTAACCACTTTAACCAAGTCACGGCGACGTTCTTCCGTTAACGGCGGTAAAGGAATACGAATCAAGGTACCTTGTGAAGAAGGATTTAAGCCAAGGTCTGACGACATAATCGCCTTTTCTACCGCGCCAATCATGCTTTTATCAAATACTGTGACCGCAATAGTGCGGGCATCCGGTACAGAAATATTACCCACCTGGTTTAGTGGCGTGTCTGAGCCATAGTATTCAACGGTAATATTGTCTAATAAAGACGCATGAGCGCGACCAGTTCTGACCTTATTCAAGCTAGTTTTTAACGCTTCAATACTCTTGCCCATTCTCTCCTGAGCGTCTTGCTTTATTTCATTTATCACTTTAATAATCCTTAAATACGTTGATTATTTATTTAAATTTTCCGCATGATCGATAGTAGTGCCTTCCGCTTCTCCCATGATCACCGCTTTTAATGCACCTGGCTTATTCATATTAAACACACGAATAGGCATATTATGATCGCGTGCTAAAGTAAATGCAGCCAAGTCCATTACTTTTAATTCTTTTTCCAACACTTCCTGATAAGTTAAATGCTGATAAAGCTCAGCACTTGGATCTTTTACCGGATCCGCGGAATAAATACCATCCACTTTAGTCGCTTTTAATACCGCATCCGCTTCAATTTCAATGCCGCGTAAGCAGGCCGCAGAATCTGTAGTAAAAAATGGATTGCCGGTACCAGCACTGAAAATTACCACGCGACCTGATTTTAATAAACTGATAGCTTCTGCCCAGTTGTAGGTATCACAAACACCTGCCAAATCTATCGCCGACATTAAACGCGCATTTACAAAGGCGCGGTGTAAAGCATCACGCATTGCCAGGCCATTCATCACAGTGGCCAGCATGCCCATTTGGTCACCAACCACGCGGTTCATGCCCGCTTCAGCAAGTCCGGCACCACGGAACAGGTTACCACCACCGATCACCAAGCCAACCTGGACACCCATTTCGATCAATTCTTTGATCTCCTGCGCCATCCGATCGAGTATTTTCGGATCTATACCAAAGCCTTCATCTCCCATTAGGGCTTCACCGCTAAGTTTTAAAAGAATTCGACGATAAGATGGTTTTGGATTAACGCTCATAAAATAAACATTCCTATAGGTGTTTAATAGTTCTTAGATGCAGCTTCGCTCTTATGCCTGGTATTTAGCATAGCGATAGCAACTAAATAATTATTCTTTCTAGACTTTTTATAACAAAAAGCCGCAGCCAAAATCAGCCGCGGCTATTTTAATACGTTTAGCCCACTATCGAAAGGTAAAAAAGCAAAAATTTCTTCACATGCACTGGCCGGGCAATTTCTGCTACGTTAATTTATTAAAGGTTTACTAACAGCTAATAGCTGCTTGTTTAGCTTCAGGCGAATTTAACACTGCCGTTATCTAGACTCCAGATACTGTTGCTATCACCATTAAGCGCACGTTTTCTGGTTTTGCCTGCCGCCAGATAAAACGCAATGGCAAACACACCTGCAAGCAAATCGACGCCATAATGACCAAGCAGTTGCCCTTGCCAAAGCTCGATATTCACAACGGCTAGCACTAATGAGGTTAACGGGATCAAAGCCAACACCGCAGTCAGCAGCAATTGTAAATGGATCGCCGCTCTTGCGGCGCCACGGATAAAGCAATAAGCAATTGAAGCAAAAAATACCAAGTAATAACAGCTGACATAAGCCTGGTTGATCTCAATATTTGCGAGATAACTCCATTTCGAGACTAATAGCGCACTGGCAACACCAGTTATTGATCCTAAGCACACGCCGACGGTTAGCGCCGCCATTACCCGGTAAGACTTAAGCTGTTGTCCGCTTTTCTTACGGCGTTTTTCCAGCCAGAGTAAATTGCCGGTATAAAATAAAACCGCGCCTAACAAACCGAGAACAAAATACACCCAGCGGCCAAAATCGCCGGCAAAGTTACCGAAATGCAAGCTGAAAAAGCTCGAGACTATCGGGCCATAGGCATTGTGCTCGTTCGGATAAACCGTTGAGTAACTGATCTCCATGGTATAGGGATTTAAATATATATACTCACTGTCCGCGCCGCGCATCAGCTGACCATCTTTAGTTACTTGTATCGCTAACGACGGACTTTTGCTGGACAAGCGGCTAAATTCCAGTTGTTTAAGCTGATAATCAGGCGCTAGCGTCTTAGCTCTATCAATATAAGTAGCGATGCTTGCCAGCTGACTCGACTGATAGGGTTTTTCCGCCACCGCCATACGCTCAAACAACGGCTTATCGCCATAAACAACCGATAAACCGCCATATAAAACATCATGAAAGGCAAACACGACCACTGTCCAGGCGATAATAAAATGAAACGGCAAACTAACCATACCGATCAGGTTATGGCTGTCGAGCCAAAAACGGCTGCTACCTTTTTCTTTTCTCAAGGCAAAAAAGCTCTTTACTAAGGTCGGTAATAGAAAAATCACTCCAGAGACAATTGCCAGACCATAGAGCACGGCAGCGACACCTAAAATCAGCACGCCAAGCTGTTCATGACCAACATTGCCGACAATGCCTGCGGTGCGATGCAATTGATCGATTAAGGTGCCAAGCTGATTTTTTTCCGAAGTGGTGGTTATCAGCTGATCATTTTCATCCAAGCTGGCATAGCGCAGCTGATCGTCTAACCTTAACCCTCGTCCGCCGCTTTGTTGATACCAGCGAAGTGGCGAATGCCCTTGCTGAAAATCAATAATAAAACCATCGGCAAGCTTTTCATCTGCCGCTTGTGCTTTACCTAATAACAGGTCGAGATTTTCTATCGGCACCTGAGCCAAATGCTCGCTTTTAGGCGTTGCCCAATAAGTGATATCTGACTGGAACATGGTCAGCGCACCGGCAAAAAAACCAATAAATAATACTAAACCCGCGACTATGCCGGTCCATGAATGCAATACCTGATAGGTACGTAAAATATCGCTGCGAACCTTCACGCTAACCACCTTAACAATAAAAACACGCCATAAACCCCGGCATTTGCGATCAACATATAACGCAGCGCACTGCCAGCCGATTGAAATAAATAGACAAATGGCAGCATCAGCAGCCATAAAAAACCGACCAGCCACATGTTAAACTGCACTTTTACCGCGGCGTCTATACCGCCTGGGCCAAACCAGGCAAAACTTGCCACCATGCCATAAGCCAAAGTCAGGCCAAACAACACACCGATTATTGATTTTCGCCACCAATGTGACTGTATTTTTTGCTGATTATTTTTCATTAGCACTCCCGGTCAGCAGCAAGGAACAAAATGGCAGACAGATCAATGCCGCCATACTAAGGGTAAGCCAAACAAAGAACCCCGCTCCCGATGAATAATTAGCTAACCAAAGCACTAACGACAGCAAGCTTAAAAAATAGCCAAAATAACGGGCTGCTCTGGGTAGACCCGCTAATAACAACCTCTGATGCCGATTGGTTGAATAAACTAAAAAACAACCAATTAGCGTCGTCATCAACGCAAGTGTAAGTAACATTTAACGTCCTTATAAAAAGGAAAATATTTTATTGATAATAAGAATGGTTTGCAATAACATTCGCACCTGAAATTATATAAGCATCTCTCATAACCATTAATTATCTGAAAGGCTCGCAATGAAACACTTATCTTTTCAAAAAAATACTTTAGTTGCTGCGTTAGCGTTAGCAAACCTGCTCCCTGGCGCCGCTGCTGACGAAATCGATCAAGAATTTCAATCGATCGAAGTGGTTACCGTGCTTGGTGAAAAAACTGAGCGTAGCTTAAAAGATACCACAAGTTCGGTATCCGTTATTACTCAAGAGCAAATTGAATCCGGCCAATATCTAGCGATTTCCAATATGCTCAGTGAAGTGCCTAACGTCGTTAGCTTATCGGGCGCGGTCGCAGATATTCGCGGCGTATCAGGTAACGGCTCAGCCACAGGTTTTAACTCGTTTACCGGTGGTGCCAAAGCACGAGTTTCCACTCTGATTGATGGCATCGCTCAACCATTTGTCGCCGATATGACAGGTGATAGCGGTTTATGGGACATAGAGCAGGTTGAGGTTTTTCGCGGCCCGCAATCTACCATTAATGGCGAAAACAGCATAGGCGGTACCGTTTTTATCAAAACTAAAGATGCCAGCTTTGACTGGGGTGGTGCTGCCCGTTTAGGCGTGCGCAATCAAGATCAGTTTACCGATGCGGCATTTGCCTTAACTGGCCCTATTTTAGAAGACCAACTGGCATTTCGTATCAGCGGCCAACGGGTCGACGGCGAAACCTTTAACAAAGGCCTGGTGTATGACACTAACCCGAAAAGCTTTGATCAAAATGAGCTGATCACTGACCAGCTTAGAGCAAAACTGTTATGGCAACCGGCGGGCATCAGTGGCTTGAAAATCCATTTTAACTATAGCCATTACAAAGAAAAAGGTGACAGTGGTCGCAATTACTTCCTAGGCGATGACCCTTGGGCGTTCAAGCCGTTATTTCAGCGCTATATCACTACCAAGTCCAATAGCTACTCTACGGTTATCGACTATCAATTAAACGACAGCACCTCGTTTGATCTATTAATTGCATTTTTGGATTACCAATGGGGCTTTGATTCCTATGAATCAGAGGCTGCGGCGCAGTCGCAAGTATTAATGGAGGATGATAGCTTTACTGTAGACGCTAAAATCAACTTTGGTTTAAATTCAAAAGCGCTTAGCGGTTTTGTCGGTCTTGCCTATCGAGAACGCGATCAAAAATTTAACAGTATCGGCGGCTATAGCTATGGCGGCGATGATGACAGCACAGCTAAATCCGTTTACGGTGAACTGAGCTATACGCTAAGTGAACAATTGAAATTAATCTTAGGCGGCCGGGTACAAAAAGAACAGCAAAGCCGTAATTTCGTGATGGCGTTTCGCGGCCAGACAATCGATGAGAACCTTGATATCGATAAAACCATCAGCTTACCTAAGCTAGTATTGCAATACTTTATTACCGACAATACCACCCTGGGCTTTAGCGCCCGCAAAGGTTACAACGCCGGTGGCGGTTCGCTTTCGCTATTAGATGGTGAATACTATTACTATGATCAGGAAACGGTAAACACCTTTGAAATCAGCTCGCGCAGCAGTTTACACCATGGTAATATCAATGTCAGTGTGAACCTGTTTTATAATGATTTTGACGGTTATCAGGGTAGCAATACCGAGCGTAAAATTACCAATATTAAGGAATCGACCACTTCAGGGCTAGAATTTGCGCTAACTGCCATGCTAACTGAAGATTTACAGCTTACGACTGGTTTTGGCTACCTAAGCACGGAAATTACCGATGTTGACCCGTCATTTGGCGACATCAAAGGTAACGAGTTAAACTCAGCGCCAGACTTAACGGCCAATTTAGGATTTAAATACTGGTTAAACGATGAACTGGCATTTGGCATCTCGGCCAATCGCGTCGGTGAATATTTTGGTGATATCAACAACACCAAGGAACTTAAAGCCGGTGGTTATACCATTACCCGCTTAAATCTTGATTATCAAAGTGAACAATGGCGCGTATCTGCCTTTGTTAACAATGCCTTTGATAAACAAGCGCTAACCTTAATCAGCCCACCTAGTGGTTATTATCCAACAGGTTATGCGGCTATCGTGGATCCACGCAATGTCGGTGTTAATGTCACTTATAGTTTTTAATTTACATATAGCAGTGGACATAATCGAAATTATGCTCCTGCAATTTAGACATACCGTACATCCTGTACATATACGCTATTATTCGTCCATGAACCCGCGTTATACCGTACATCCTGTACATATACGCTATTATTCGTCCATGAACCCGCGTTATACCGTACATCCTGTACATAAAAAAGTCCTGGCATTTGCCAGGACTTTTTATTATTTTTTAACTGATTAACAGCTATAATTAAGATTTAGCAGCAGCGATTTGTGCTTCTACTTCAGCAGCAAAATCTTCTTCTTTCTTCTCGATACCTTCGCCTACTTCTAAACGAACGAAATTCGATACAGAAACGCCTTTCTCTTTTAAGATATCAGCAACAGTACGCTTTGGTTCCATGATGAAAGCTTGACCAGTTAAAGAAATTTCACCAGTGAATTTCTTCATGCGGCCAGTCACCATTTTCTCAGCGATTTCAGCAGGCTTGCCTTCATTCATCGCGATTTCAATTTGAATGGCTTTTTCTTTCTCTACAACTTCAGCTGGAACATCTTCTGGGTTGATGAACTCAGGCTTAGAAGCAGCAACGTGCATAGCAATGTGCTTAAGTGTTTCTTCGTCGCCTTCACCTGCAACAACAACACCAATTTTTGCACCGTGCTTGTAAGATGCTAATGCAGCACCTTCAACATAAGCTACGCGACGTACATTGATGTTTTCACCAATTTTAGCAACTAAGGCAATACGCTCTTCTTCAAACTGAGCTTGTAACTCTTCAATTGAAGGTTTAGAAGCAGCAGCTACGTCAGCGACCTTGTTAGCAAATGCTAAGAAGTTGTCGTCTTTAGCAACAAAATCTGTTTGACAGTTAACTTCAACTAAAGCACCATCTTTAATGATGATTTGCCCTTCAGCAGCGATGTTACCCGCTTTTTTAGCCGCTTTTGCCTGACCAGACTTACGCATGTTTTCAATCGCAAGTTCCATATCACCGTCAGTTTCTTGCAAAGCTTTTTTACAATCCATCATGCCAGCGCCAGTGCGCTCGCGTAATTCTTTAACTTGTGCAGCAGTAATTGCCATGAGTTAATTCCTCAAAATTCAAATAAGTGTTAAAACGTTGCCATAATGCAAATCGATTATGGCAACCTTGAAAAATTGGTAAACTAAAGCTTATTCAGCTTCTACGAAACCGTCTTTTTCTGCTTGAACAACGATATCTTTCTCACGACCTTCAACCACTGCGTTAGCAGCAGATTCTGTGTATAAAGTCACAGCACGGATCGCATCATCGTTACCAGGTACGATGTAATCAACACCATCTGGATTTGAGTTTGTATCAACAACTGAAATTACAGGGATACCTAGATTGTTTGCTTCTTTCACAGCAATATGCTCGTGATCGGCATCGATAATAAATAAAGCATCAGGTAAACCACCCATGTTTTTAATACCACCTAAGCTTTTTTCAAGCTTTTCCATTTCACGAGTACGCATTAACGCTTCTTTCTTAGTTAAAGCTTCAAAAGTACCGTCAGTGCTTTGAGCTTCTAAGTCTTTTAAACGTTTGATTGATTGACGAACAGTTTTCCAGTTAGTCAACATGCCACCTAACCAACGGTGATTCACGTAGAATTGATCACATTTGATAGCAGCATCTTTGATTGCATCGCTAGCAGCACGCTTAGTACCAACAAACAATACTTTACCTTTCTTGGCAGAAACGCCTGATAAGAAAGCCAACGCTTCGTTAAACATTGGTACAGTTTGTTCTAAGTTGATGATATGAACCTTGTCACGAGCACCGAAAATGAATGGCTTCATTTTTGGGTTCCAGTAACGAGTTTTGTGACCGAAGTGAACACCGGCCTTAAGCATGTCGCGCATTGATACGTTTGGCATAATTTTTCCTTTTGGGGTTAAGCGTTCATACACCCAATATATTCGACCCTAACTTTATACTCGATAAAGCAGCGCACCCCGATATATCTTTGCTAGATGTATGTGAGTTTATAATATGTACTATTTAGTACGGTTAGTACTCAACCTAAGCAGCCTATTATTAAAAATTGACTCACCTAAATTCAGCGGCGCATTTTATACCATAAAGCACAAGAATTAACCATAAAAATTTGCATAAAATAGTGGGAAATCGCTAGGTTTGTCGCAATTGAAGATGATAAAATTACCGAATAAAACTATGGTGAGGATTTTTAACCTAATGTCAGCCGAATTATTTTTTATTTACGATAGTCATTGTCCATGGAGCTATGCAACCTCTCAACTGGTTAACTGCATTGCAAAGGCTTACCCGAAAATGCCAATACATTTAATGCATTGTGCTTATTTTGACGGTGAAAATAACGTCACAAAAGAAACTGTCAATACGGTAAAAGAGTTAAGCCAAGTAAATTTTTCCCAAAGTTATATTGAACGCCTGGCTGAGAATAAGGACTCGACCTTAGCTGCCAATGTGTTAACCTGGGTAGAAAGAAAATCAGCCAAACACAGCCTGGCGTTACTTAACAGTATTCAGCAGGCTCATTTTCAACAAGGCAATCCGTTAACCAGCAAAGACAATATTTTACCGCTGGTTGATGAGCTGAAATTGTCTCCTCCAGCGAAAACCTTACAGTCGGAGAAATTTACCAAGGATGCTGAATATGCCCTGCACGATGTGCAAGAGTTACAGGAAGTGATCCAGACCTCGGCGATTCCTGCGCTATTGTTAGCCCATGATGATAAGTTAATTTTGCTTAATCATAATTTGTACTTGGCACAACCGGAAAAAATAGTCGAAGCAGTGAAGTTAGAGTTAGCAGAATAATTATTTTGTCGAGCTAACGTTCGGCATAACTAACTACTGCTAGCCAGTAATAAAAAACATCTGTGAGCAACAGTTTTTTTGAGAGGTAAAATGCTTTCTGGCAAAGTCCTTTTGATGATAACCACTTACTTCAATAGCAGATTTAAAGATGAAAACAAAAAAAGCCGGTAACCATGGTTACCGGCTTCTTATCGATAAAACTTAACACCAATTATTACAAAGCTTTATAGATTTGTTCAACCGATTCTTTCGCATCACCAACCAGCATTTGAGTATTATCCCTGAAAAATAATGGATTTTGCACCCCGGCATAGCCGGTATTCATCGAACGTTTAAATACCACAACACTTTTCGCATGCCACACTTCCAGTACCGGCATACCGGCAATCGGACTAGTAGGGTCTTCGGCCGCCGCCGGATTTACCGTATCATTAGCACCTATTACTAGCACTACATCAGTATCGGCAAAATCATCGTTGATTTCATCCATTCCCAAGACTATGTCATAAGGCACTTTGGCTTCCGCCAGCAGCACATTCATATGTCCTGGCAAACGACCAGCCACTGGATGAATGGCAAAACGCACCTCAATGCCTTTATCGATTAGCGCCTGAGTCATTTCATAGACCGGATATTGCGCCTGCGCCACTGCCATACCATAACCTGGGGTAATAATAACCGACTTAGCATCTTTTAACATATCGGCGACAGTTTCTGCGTTAACCTCGACATGATCACCATAGTCAGTATCATTATCAACCACCACCTCAGTCCCAAAACCGCCGGCAATCACGCTGATAAATGAGCGATTCATCGCCTGACACATGATATAAGATAAGATAGCGCCGGAGGAGCCAACTAAAGCACCGGTGACAATCAACAAGTCATTACTCAACATAAAACCAGCCGCAGCAGCCGCCCAGCCGGAATAGGAATTGAGCATAGACACCACCACCGGCATATCGGCACCGCCAATAGAGGCCACCAGGTGCCAACCAAAAACCAGGGCAATTAGCGTCATCAGATAAAGCGCACTGTCACTACCGCCTTGCAGCACAAAACTAACCATCAAAATAAAACAAATCACACCAGCGGCTAAGTTCATTTTATGACGATGCGGCAACATCAGCGCCGCACTGTTAATCACGCCGCGCAATTTACCGAATGCCACCACAGAGCCGGTAAAAGTTACCGCGCCGATAAAGACACCTAAAAACACTTCAACCAGATGGATATTAACTGCCATTTGCTGTTCGGCGGTCACGGTTAATATCGGCATTTGACCAATTTCAAAGTAACTGTTAAAGCCAACCAACACCGCCGCCAGACCGACAAAACTATGCAAAATTGCCACTAATTCAGGCATTTGTGTCATTTCGACTTTTTTTGCCAAACGCAGACCGATTAACGAACCTATCACCATAGCAACCATGATAACGAGAACATTAGAAACCCGAGGATCGGCAATGGTGGCCACTAACGCGATAGCCATACCGACAATGCCGTACCAGTTGCCCTGCTCTGCGGTTTGCTGCTTGCTTAAGCCGGATAAACTAAAAATAAATAGCAGCGCCGAAATAATATAGGCAGCACTAATTAAACTCGATGAAAATTCCATAACTGTGCTCCTTTATTTTCTAAACATTTTTAACATGCGTTTGGTGACATAAAAACCGCCCACTATGTTAATAGTGGCAATAAGTACCGCAATACCTGCCAAAAACTGCACGATAAGATTGTCCTGCCCGACCTGTAATAACGCACCAACAACGATAATCCCTGAAATAGCGTTAGTCACACTCATTAGCGGCGTATGGAGCGAATGACTAACGTTCCACACCACGTAGTATCCGATGACGCAAGCGAGGACAAAAACGGTAAAATGCGATAAGAAATCCGCCGGTGCAACGCTGGCGATCCAGGCAAAAAATAGCGCACCTGCTGCCATTACAAAGTGTTTTTTGGTTTCTTTATTAACTGGCTCAACTTTTTCTGTTTGTTCAGCTTGCTCTGCTTTAACTACTGGCGCTTTGGGCTTAGCAGGCGCTGCGCTGACTTGAATCGGCGGTGGTGGGAAGGTAATTTCTCCCTGATGCACCACTGTCATGTTGCGAATGACCTGATCATTAAAATCTATGGTGATTGTACCGTCTTTGTCCTTGCACAATAATTTCATTAAATTCACTAAATTATTGGCATACAAGCTGGATGACTGATTAGGTAAACGTGACACTAAATCGGTATAACCTAAGATTTTAACGCCGTTAACATCCACGGCTTTTCCCGCCTCTGTCAATTCACAGTTGCCGCCACCTGCGGCCGCCAAATCAACAATCACACTACCTGTTTTCATTGAGTTAACCATTTCTTCTGTGATCAACTTTGGCGCAGGTTTTCCCGGGATCATCGCAGTGGTAATAATGATATCGACCTCTTTTGCCTGCTCGGCAAACAGCGCCATTTCAGCATCGATAAATGCCTTACTCATTTCCTTGGCATAACCGTCGCCTGAGCCGGTATCTTGTTCTTCGAAATCTAGCTCAAGAAACTCAGCGCCCATACTTTCAATTTGCTCTTTCACTTCAGGTCGGGTATCAAAGGCACGCACAATTGCCCCTAAACTCCCCGCCGTACCGATAGCCGCCAGACCGGCAACCCCAGCGCCGATAATCATCACTTTTGCAGGTGGTAAGTTACCGGCCGCAGTAATTTGTCCGGTAAGAAAACGTCCAAAGGCATTGGTTGCTTCAATCACCGCCCGATAACCGGCAATATTCGCCATCGAACTTAACGCATCCAGTGATTGTGAACGCGTCATTCGCGGCACCATTTCCATCGCCAGGGTATTGACAGATTTACTCTTCAGTAATTCTAAAAGCTCTGAAGATTGGGCTGGTGCAATAAAACTAATTAAGGTGCTGTTATCATTAAGCTGTTCAGCTTCTTCTAAGGTAGGAGGGTTAACTTTAAAGATGATATCGCTTTGCCAGCATTTCTTTTTAGTGACAATTTCTGCGCCGGCATCGAGATATTCCTGATCGGTAAAACTGGACTTTACCCCGGCAGATTTTTGCATTTGCACACTAAAGCCTAACTGGATCAGCCCCTTAACCGCAGTGGGAGAGCTGGCAACGCGATTTTCTCCCCGTAATGATTCCTTCGGTATTCCTATGATCATAAGTCACCTTAATTGTTATCTATTTTTATTATTCGTCTATTGTTTTACCATTTATCGAATAATATTCAAACAGAAAGTCAGTGAATTAACCGGATTTAGTTTATATAAATACCTATATTGGATATAACGAAAATAAATGTTTGATATGGCTAACTGTTCTTAGCTAAACGAGCAAGACGCTGTAAATCCGTCCATGGAAGCTCAACACAAGCATCCATGCTTGTAATGCTTGCTCTTATCACCATAACAACAGTTATAAAAGATCAGTTAGAGAAAATCAGTTAAGGTTAACAAATCAATCGATATCATCTAACGGCCAACTGACGATATAATCTTCAAAAAAGTCGATATCTACTTCGTTGTCTTTAACGATTTTACCGCGTACCGACATCCCGGCTTTATGCATGGCCGACTTTTTGCCCTTATGCAATAACGGGTGCCAGGAAGGTAAGCCTCGGCCTTCTTTTAACCTGCGGTAAGTACAGCTTGGCGGCATAAAAAATACATCATCGAGATTATCTTGAGTGAGCTGCACACAATCCGGTACTAATTGGGTGCGTTTGGCATATTGTGTACATTGACAGCTTTTGTCATTCAGCAGATAGCAGGCAATATTAGAATACACCATCTGCTCACCATCACGGATATGATCCGTTGGCATCAATTCGGTCTCATCCGTGGTATTTTCATCGTCGATAAATTTATGTAGGCAGCACTTGGCACAGCCGTCACATAATGATTCCCATTCTGCGCGGGTCATTTGCTCTAAAGTTTTGGTTTGCCAAAAAGGGGCGCTCATTTCAAAATCACTTAATCGGTGGAAATTTAATACGATCAGACAAATGGCCAACCGAGCTAACAAAATAATACGAAAGGTTCCAGTGCATCAGTGCTTTATAATTATCGTAGGCCAAATACACTCGGCCTTTTTCATTATCAGGAAATACGAGTGCCGCTTTAATATCCACTTTAGGCAAATCTGTGCCATCAGTACGGCGAATACCCAATGCCTGCCACTCCGCCAAGGTTTTTTCACGCTCGCCCCACGCTTTTAGCCAGCTTTTACGGCCACCTGTGCGTTTTGGGATGGCTAAGCTTAAATCAAAACCCGTTGGCAGTTTAACCTGGCGCCCCCAGGTAATTTCATCATTCCAGCCTTCTTGCTTTAAATAGTTTGCCATTGAGGCAAAGACATCCGCCTGATTCGTCCAAATATCTTTTTTGCCATCGCCATCACCATCGACTGCATAAGCTAGAAACGAAGTTGGCATAAATTGGTTTTGCCCCATAGCGCCGGCCCAAGAACCTTTCATATTTTCCAGTTCAATGTGCCCCTGCTGCAAAATATCAAATGCTGCCCATAACTGCTTTTTAAAAAAAGCTTCCCGTCGGCCTTCATAGGAAAGTGTAGTTAGCGCTGACACCACATTGTAATTCCCCATGATCTTGCCAAAGTTAGTTTCCAGCCCCCAAAGCGCAACGATAAACCTTGGCTGGACATTATACTGCTCGGCAACTTTTCGCAGTAATGGCAGATGTTCTTTATAAAGTGCACGAGCACGTTCAACTTTCCATTTAGGTAAACGTTTTGGTAGATAAGTATCTAGAGTTTCAACCACTTCTGGTTGATTACGATCGGCTTTAACCGCACGTTGATGAAACTGAACTTTAGCAAAGTTTTGTTTAACAAAATCAGCAGGATAGCCTTTTTTAATCGCTTCCTCAGTCAAGGTTTTCACATATTGTTCAAAGCCTTGCTGTGATAATTCCTTTTCCTTAGCGCTGACATTTACTCCGCTAAAAGCAAAAACAAACCAGGAAAGTGTTAGAGTTAATAACCGGATTTTACTGATAATAAACATTAATTGCCTTTCCCTGTTGCCTGTTGTTTCATCTGCTCTCTATGGGTTTTTAACAAATCTTCCTGCGGTGGTGGCAACTGCAGATAAAACCCTTGTTCAACTAAACTTTCTTTCACTTTATTAATATCAGCAAACGCCAGCTTATCTTTTGCGGCTAAATTGACTAAAGTCACTAACTGCGGCGTACCAAACATCGCCATTAATGCCTCTGGCACCTGAGAAAAATCATCACGTTTATTAATAAAGAGATAAGTTTGCGCCTTTTTTGAACTTCGATAAACAGCACACAGCATAACAAAGACCTGAAATTTTAATGCTTTTAATTAAAAAAACTAACAATATAAATAGATAGGCAATATAACATGCCAGCCAAGCTAAATGTAGCAATACCAAATGAATTAAAGCGAAGCAAAATTACTGCTGGCATGAGTTAATAAAAGCTCACCAAACAAAGACGCTCGCCAGTTAGATAAAATATCGATATTTTCTTTGGCTTGCTGCTCGCCATTTAAGCGATAATGCCAAGACAAAAACTGATTAATCTGTTTTTTCGAAGCTAAATTTTCCGGCGCTTGCTGGTGTTTTTCGGCCTGGCGGGCAACAAAGTTTTTCACCTTTTTATAGGTTTGCTTATAGCCAGGATATTCATCAAGACGAGCAATTTTTTTCGGATGCTCAGCAACATCCACTTTACTGGCCTGATTTAACACCGCCAGCATGGCTTTGCCTTTATAGCGAACATCCTGAACATCGACCCCTTCAAGTGATGCCATTGCTGCCGTGCTTTTCGGTGCTTTTTGTGCAACGGCAATTAACGTTGGATCTTTAGCAACAAAGTTAATCGGTAAATCTCGTTTTTGTGCCTGCTGATAACGCCATCTAGCTAAAAACTTCAAGTTATTTAACTGCTTTGGATTTAAACGCCAGCTCATTTTCACGCTGCGATAAAGCTCATCTTCATCAATTTCAGTGAACTTTTTTTCTATCATAAGTTCGGTTTCTTGCTGCGCCGCCTGGTACCAAGGCGTTTGCCTTAATTCTTGTTCAAGCAATGGAAACAATTGGAATAAATAGCTAACATCGGCACTGGCGTAACTTAGCTGACTGTCAGAAAGCGGCCGTTTCGTCCAGTCGGTACGGGAATCTGATTTATCTAATTCCACCGATAAATAGTGCGCTACAGTGGCGGCATAGCCAATCGATAAACCATGGCCGAGAAATGACATCATCACCTGGCTGTCGATTAAATTAACCGGCCGGCAATTGGCCTGGGTAAGGAACACTTCCAAATCTTCAGAACAGGCATGCAACACTTTTTTAATTGCCTGATCAGTTAATAACTGCCAGAACGGCGATAAATCACTGATGGCTATCGGGTCGATTAGCGCAACGCTTTTACCATCACAAACCTGCAATAAACCGAGTTTAGGGTATAAGGTGCGGGTGCGGACAAACTCGGTATCCACCGCCAATACGGAAGCCTGCGCCAGTTGCTGACACAAATCTACTAAGCTGCTGTCGTCTTCAATATATTGGTGATCCAACGGAACCTCTTTAAGCCGTGCTACGATCTTCTTCTTCTGGTCGCCTGCTGATGGCGATGCTGGTGTTTTTTGACACTGCGGCGAATACGGCGACTCTTGGCATTATCCATTGCCTTTTCATCGACCTTAACCTTACTCTTGGTTTCAGGTGTTAACTTCACCAGCTTACGATAGTAATTGACTTCTTTAAGTGGTAATTCTGTCCAGCCGCCTAATGGCAGTTGGCGCTTAAGCTCAATATCACCATAACGCACCCTAATCAACCGACTCACTTGGGCTTCCTGGCTTTCCCACAAGCGTCTTACTTCGCGATTACGACCTTCTGAAAGCACGACATGAAACCAATGGTTACGCCCTTCACCGCCACGATATGTAATTTTCTGAAAACGTGCAAGGCCGTCTTCCAGTTTCACCCCGGCGCGTAAACGCTGGAGCATGGCTTCATCCACTTCACCGAACACCCGCACTGCATATTCCCGTTCGACCTTTTGTGACGGATGCATTAAGCGGTTCGCCAGTTCACCGTCGGTGGTAAACAATAGCATCCCGGAAGTATTAATATCTAAACGGCCAACGGCAATCCAGCGGCCAGATTCCAGTTTCGGCAAACGATCAAAGACCGTTGGACGACCTTCCGGATCTTTACGGGTACACATTTCACCTTCCGGTTTGTTGTACATTAGCACCCGACATAATTCTTCTTCTTTTGTGGTCAGATTGACTAAATGACCATCAATGCGAATTTGCTCTGTGCCTTCAACGCGATCGCCCAGGTAGGCGACGTTACCATCGACACTGACGCGACCAGCACTGATCACAGTTTCCATTTCTCGACGTGACCCTTTTCCAGCTCGGGCTAATACTTTTTGTAGTTTTTCAGACATGGGTTTTACTCTCTTACGTCAGTAACATCACGACTGCGGATTATTTGTCAATCGCTTAGTTTCTGTCTCATTTATTTGAGTATCATTCTATTCGGGCATTATATCCTGCATTGCCTGATTAACGGTAGCAGATTCTGACATTGGTATGATTTCTGGAAGTTGTCTCAGTGACGTTAAGCCAAAATAATCCAGAAATACATGAGTAGTAGCGTACATCGCCGGACGTCCCGGCACTTCTTTATGACCAATCACTTTGATCCACTC
Organism: uncultured Thalassotalea sp.; assembly: GCA_964620605.1. Taxonomy (GTDB): domain Bacteria; phylum Pseudomonadota; class Gammaproteobacteria; order Enterobacterales; family Alteromonadaceae; genus Thalassotalea_E. The sequence continues at coordinate 4,618 of CAZUHQ010000011.1, read as the reverse complement.
CCGCTCAACCAGAGTTTTAATAATATGGCTGCTGACACTCACCCCGCGAATATCTTCAATTTCTCCCCGTGTGATCGGCTGTTTATAAGCCACTAAGGCTAAGGTTTCTAATAATGCCCGCGAATACTTTACTGTGCGCTCCTGCTGCAACTGACCGATAGTATCTGCAAGCTCAGCTTTAACCTGAAAACGAAAGCCCGAAGCAACTTCCACCAACTCGATGCCCCTATGCTGATAAAACTGCTGCAATTGGCTCAAAGCTTGACGAATAGTTTTCGAAGACACCTGATAATTATTGAGTAACTTTTCCCTGAGCTTTTTAATTGATAACGGTTTAGATGATGCAAAAATCGCCGCCTCGATCAACCGAACGATTTCTTGTTCTGATCCTTGCTCTAGTTCTTGTTCTGACAGTTTACTCAACGACATGCAGACTTTCCTTTAACCTTACTTGAATTTCAGCCGCTGTATTTTCCTGTCGAGCCAGCTGCTGACATTCAATCAAACTTTCCTTAATCAACTCTAATATCGCAAGAAATGTCACCACCACACCGTGACGACCTTCTTCGAATTTAAACAAGTCAGTAAAATTAACAAAGCCATATTGATTTTGCGCAGCCAAGGTTTGCATTATCTCGCTCATTCTTTCTCTGGTGGATAATGACTCTTTGGCGATATGGTGATGCTCATAGGCCTCAGAGCGTTTTAATACTTGCTGTAACGCCTGCACTAATTCACCAAGTTCAACATCTGCTTGCTGAAGTTCGCTGATAAAGCCGTTTGGAAAACCCACCTGAGCCGTTAATAAATCCCGCTCCATGCGTGGCAACTCATCAAGTGCAACTGCCGCCTGTTTAATTGCTTGGTATTTCGCTAATCGCCTGACCAGCTCGGCCCGCGGATCTTCTTCGTCTTCAACCAGCTCAGGTTTTGGCAATAATAACCGTGACTTGATTTCAGCCAAAATCGCTGCCATCACTAAATATTCCGCCGCCAGTTCAATGTTAAGCACTCTCATTAACTCAACATAATGCATATATTGTGTGGTGATTGGGGCGATTGGTAGATCGATAATATCGAATTTTTGTTTTTTGATTAAATAAAGCAGTAAATCAAGCGGTCCTTCAAAGGATTCTAAAATCACTTCCAAAGCATCTGGCGGAATAAACAGATCCTGCGGCTTTTCAATGACCGCTTCACCACGGACAAAAGCGAGCGGCAATTGCTTCATTTCGCCGTTTGCTCTCGTTATGTTATTCGAATCATCAACCATAGCCTACTCAAATGGCGTCGGATCCCCTTCACCGACTCGAAGGATCTCGCCGTCGCCTTCTGAAAAATCAATCACAGTGGTTGGATGCTCGCCTAAATGACCACCATCAATGATCAAATCCACATGGTGCTCAAGCTGATCGCGAATCAGCTCTGGGTCGTACTCCGCCATATCCTGCCCCGGCATGATCAAAGTGGTTGACATAATAGGTTCACCAAGTGCTTCCAATAATGCTTGTGCAATGACGTTATCCGGCACCCGAATGCCGATAGTGCGTTTTTTCGGGTTCATCAACCGCTTAGGCACTTCCTTACTGGCCTTAAAAATAAAGGTATAAGGACCTGGAGTATTATTTTTTAATAGCCTAAACGCGCTGTTATCAACCCGGGTATATTCAGAAAGCTCAGATAAATCTTTACATACCAAAGTAAAGTTGTGATTTTTTTCAATATCACGAATTCGGCAGATACGCTCTAACGCTTTTTTATCGCCAATATGACAGCCCAGAGCATAGCCAGAATCTGTCGGATAGACAATCACACCGCCGCTATGAATGATTTCCGCGGCCTGCTTCATTAATCGCCCTTGCGGGTTATCCGGGTGAACATAAAAAAACTGACTCATAACTTGGTATCCTTATTTGCCTTGCTTCGTTTTATTCGCCTTTCTCATTCAGGCTTGCCATTGCTGCCAAATCGGTGTTACTTGTTCAGGCATCACTAAATTGCGCCCTAAATCACTCCATTTACTCGGGTAATGAAAATCAGAGCCCATGGAAGCAAGTAAATCATATTCTAAACAAAAGCTTAGCATTAATTTTCTCTGTTCGTTATTCATTTGCGGCAAAACAATTTCCAAACCATCACCGCCGGCTTCTTTAAACTGCAATACCAGACGACGCAACCACTTAGTAGTCATATCATAGCGTACCGGGTGCGCCATCACAGCACTACCACCTGATTGATGAATAACACTAATTGCCTGTTCAACCGAACACCAGTTAGCTTTGACATAGGCGCGTTTGCCTTTGCCGATGTATTTATCAAACGCCGCCTGTAGATGATTGACCTCGCCACGCTGCAATAATATCTTAGCAAAATGCGCCCGGGTGATAGAGCCATCCCCCGCCAAGGCTTTCGCCAGAGAATAAACACCTTCAAAGCCCGCCTTTTCAAGCTTGTTGCCGATAGCGATAGCGCGATCTTCCCGCGCCTGCTGTTGCTGACTAATCAATTCAACTAGCGCGGGATGGCTGGCATCTATGTTCAAACCAACAATATGAATTTCAAAGCCTTGCCATAAAGTCGAAATTTCAATGCCATCGACTAACGAGATAGGAAGATTTTTTTCTAAAATATAACGCTTAGCAATAGATAAGCCTGCTGTGGTGTCGTGATCTGTGATCGCCAAGACATCAATTTGAAAGTTCACCGCACGTTCTATCAGCTCTTGTGGCGATAAGCCACCGTCAGAGCAATTAGTATGGCTGTGAAGGTCAACGCGACAATTTTCTTTGTTGGTAAAATTTTCGGTTGACATCAAAGGCATAATAAGGTCTTCTATAGAGGATTTTTAGCAAACTTATTTTACTTAGGTAACAAACTAAATGATACAAGTAAAACAAACTATTTCATTAATTTGGTGGTGGCATAACTCAAGATAAGTGGGTTGTGATAGTTTGCTGTACAGGTAAAAAATTTTCGAGAAACCCGCATAGTCTGACTAAGCGGGTTTTTTCTTTTTAATCATAATGTTTTAGCGACAATTTGAGAGTAAAGATGTTAACAACAAAAGTAAAAAGTTGGTTTATATGGTGGCTTCAGCCTATTTACGCCGGTTGACCCAATGACAATAAACAAATTAGGAAAAGATAATGATCATCGTATTAAAACCACAAGCGACTGAACAAGACGCAAACGAAATATTAGATAAAATCTCCAGCCTTGGCCTAAAGCCACTTTATATGCCAGGTATTGAACGCACCGTTTTAGGTGCCCTTGGCGACGAACGCGTACTGCGCCAGCTCCATTTAGCTAGCTACCCTATGGTAGATGAAATCAAACCAGTACTTAGCCCTTATAAACTGGTGAGCCGGGAACTTCAGGCTCATGACTCAGTGATTTCCATCGGCGGCGTGAAAGTCGGTGGCGGTAATTTTACTGTGATTGCCGGCCCCTGCTCGGTCGAAAGCGAGCAACAACTATTTAGCGTTAGCGAAATGATCAAGGCGCAAGGTATTCCCCTGCTTAGAGGCGGCGCTTTTAAGCCGCGCACCAGTCCATATAGCTTTCAAGGATTGGGTCTGGAAGGGTTGAAGTTATTAAGCGCAGCGCGTGAAAACTTCAGCCTGCCTGTGGTTTCTGAAATTATCGATCCTAATGATGCTGATTTAATGCATGATTATACTGATTGCTATCAAATCGGCGCCCGCAATATGCAAAACTTTCGTCTGTTAGAAGCGGTCGGTGAAAAACCTGATAAAGCCGTGCTGCTAAAACGTGGCATGAGTGCAACCATTGAAGAGCTATTATTAGCGGCTGAATATATTATCAATGCTGGTAACCCTAACGTTATTTTATGTGAACGTGGCATCCGCACCTTTGAAACCGCAACCCGCAATACGCTAGATTTAAATGCCGTCGCTTATTTAAAAGAAAAATCTCATTTACCGGTATTTGTCGACCCGTCACATGGCACTGGGGTTAAATCGCTGATCAATCCATTATCGCGGGCGGCGGTTGCCGTCGGTGCCGATGGTATCATAGTAGAAACCCACTTAAATCCAAAAGAAGCATTATCCGACGGTCATCAGGCATTAACCGCTGAAGACTTTGCCACCTTGATGGCAGATATCAAACCGTTCGTGACAGCTGCAGGTAAGTCACTATGAGCTCGATGTTCCAGCAAAATAATACTGAAATTGGCAGCGTCAGCACACTGTCAAGCAAGGCAAAATATCAGACAGATCCGTTAACCCTGTTTAAAAAGCTCTGTGGTAATAAAACCAATAATTTATTACTGGAATCGGCGGAAATCGATAAAAAGCATCAATTAAAAAGCCTGCTGTTAGTAGATGCCGCAGTAAAAATTGTCTGTAATGGCAATACTGTAACTTTTACGGCATTAACGGTTAATGGTCAGGCGGCGATACAATTTGCCGCCCGCAAGCTTAGCGATCACGCAAGATTAACCCTTGGTAGCACGCAACTTGTTGCCGAATTTTCCCAAAACACCGACAATTTGGATGAAAGATCGCGCTTGTTGGCCACTAATCCGTTTCAGGCGCTGAGGTTGTTTAAACAGCTTAATAACGACAATCATCACCCAGTTGCGGTATTCCTTGGT
>CAZUHQ010000010.1:53007-59217 GCA_964620605.1 uncultured Thalassotalea sp. | reverse complement strand
CAATGTAGCGATGTCTTGTAACATCGCTTTACGACGGTCACCAAAACCTGGCGCTTTAACCGCTGCGACTTTGACGATACCGCGCATGTTGTTAACAACTAAAGTTGCTAACGCTTCACCTTCAACGTCTTCAGCAATAATTAATAGCGGCTTACCTGCTTTAGCAACTGCTTCTAGCGTTGTTAATAGCTCACGGATGTTAGAAACTTTCTTATCCACTAATAAGATAAATGGATTTTCTAATTCAACGCTGCCATTTTCCTGATTGTTGATAAAATACGGTGATAAGTAACCACGGTCAAACTGCATACCTTCAACTACATCTAATTCATCAGTTAACGCCTGACCTTCTTCAACTGTGATAACGCCTTCAGTACCTACACGTTCCATTGCTGTTGCGATAATTTTCCCAACGGTTTCGTCAGAGTTAGCTGAAATAGTACCAACTTGCTCGATCGCTTTGTTGTCGGCACATGGTGTAGATAAACCTTTTAATTCTTCAACCGCCGCGATAACTGCTTTATCGATACCGCGCTTAAGATCCATTGGATTCATGCCGGCAGCAATTGATTTTAAACCTTCGTTAACAATCGCTTGCGCTAATACAGTGGCCGTCGTGGTGCCGTCACCCGCTTCATCATTCGCTTTTGACGCCACTTCTTTGACCATTTGTGCGCCCATGTTTTCAAACTTGTCTTCAAGTTCGATTTCTTTTGCCACAGAAACACCGTCTTTAGTGATAGTTGGGCCACCGAATGACTTGTCTAAAACTACGTTACGACCTTTTGGGCCTAAAGTGACTTTTACTGCGTCTGCTAAAATATTTACACCGTTAAGCATTTTAACGCGTGCGTCATTACCAAATAATACGTCTTTTGCCATTGTCTTAAATTCCTATAATTCGTTAACTTGTCGAACTAAAGTTCGCCTACAATAATGGGTTACTATTCTACGATTGCTAAGATGTCTGATTCAGACAAAATTAGCACTTCGTCACCGTCGATCTTTTCAGTTTTCACGCCGTAACCTTCATTGAAAATAACCTGGTCACCCACTTTAACGTCTAACGCACGTACTTCGCCGTTTTCTAAAATACGGCCATTGCCTACGGCAACGACTTCACCGCGGGTTGATTTCTCAGCAGCGCTACCCGTTAAAACGATACCGCCAGCAGATTTTGCTTCTACTTCTTTACGCTTAATGATTACGCGATCGTGTAATGGACGAATGCTCATTGATTTCTCTCCTGAGATGTAAACTATATTAGGGTTTAACAAAATTGTTTGGATTAGAAATGGGGATGTTTTACCACTTCACAAGTGTCAAAATAAAAATTTTTTACTCTTTACGTTCAAATTCACCATCTATGGTTTGGCCGATATGAGGTTTATCCTCGTTTTTACTATTTTGCCCTTCAAACGATGAATGCTCAGATGATGACTGCTGGGAATCAAAGCTTTGACTATAAAAGCTAAAACTCTGACTGGCACCAAACTGGCTGACCAGGATATGGCGGCGCACCGAATTTATCAGCATAGTTCTAAATTGCGGCACTAACAGAGATAAACCGAAAATATCGGTAACAAAACCAGGCGTTACCAGCAGCACACCTGCAACTAATAATAACAGTCCGGCAACAATTTCATCCGACGGTTGCTCACCTTGTGCCATTTTATGCTGCAAAGACTGAATGGTGGCAATACCTTGTTGCTTTACATTGTTAGCACCAAGCCAGGCGGTAAAAATCACTATAGCTATGGTCGGCCACACGCCTAATATCGCGCCGACCTGCATTAATACGGCAATTTCGATGATAGGAATAACGATAAATAACAAAAATAAGACTTTAAACATGCGAGCCCCTGAAAAAATTCATTGAAACAGATATGGGGGTAATCAGGTCTATTTCAAGCGACAAAGCAAGTAGCGTCAGGCTAACAACCAAAATGGCTATTGATAAAAATTGCTGGCCGAGTATGCTCTGCATTTAACTTTTTGTTAAGGAAGCCTATTAATGTATCAAGTAGTGTTATCAACCTGCCCAAATACCGAAGTTGCCAAGCAAATTGCTAAAACCCTGGTAAGCGAAAAACTGGCAGCTTGTGTCAACATTTTGCCCAAGGTAACTTCCATTTATCAATGGCAAGGTAAATTAGTACAAGATACAGAGGTACAGTTAGTGATAAAATCCAGACAAGAGTTGTTTACCGCCATCAGTGAGCGAATAACGCAATTACACCCTTATGAGGTTGCTGAAATAATTGCCTTAGATATTAACCAAGGCAACCCTGCCTATTTACAATGGATAGATGAGTCGTTAACCCAATGATAAATAAAAAATACCTGTTATTAGTTACCGTATTACTAGTGTCGTTATTCAGTATTAATTTACCCGTTCACGGACAAAGCTCAATTTTCGATACTTCTGCCAGTTCATTGTTTAATAATGAAGATGAATTTTTAAAACCCGAGCAAGCGTTTGTTTTTAATTTTGATCAAAACAATTCAACGTTGCTGTTATCTTTTGATATCGTCGAAGGCTATTACCTCTATAAAAAACAATTTAAGTTTACCGGTGATGGCGTGAGCTTTGAGCCGGTAGAGCTGCCAAACGGCATAGATCACGAAGATGAATTTTTTGGTAAGCAGCGAATTTATGTTGGCCCGCTGACACTCACAGTGCCGCTGACGCAAGTGTCTTCAAACGGTAAAATTCATATCCGTTATCAGGGCTGCGCAGAAGCGGGATTATGCTTTCCACCAATCATAAAAACGCTGGAACTTAGCCCGATAAATTCGACGGCAAATTCAGTGTTATCAGCGTTAGGGCAAACGCCTCAAGCGGATAAAAACCACAGTTCTACGCTAACTACCAATAGCAAAACTACACAGAAAAGTGAGCAATATCAATTAGTCGAATTGCTAAAAGGTAACAACCTGACCTTAACCTTAGTGGCATTTTTTATCGGCGGTTTATTACTGTCTTTTACCCCTTGTGTGTTTCCGATGTACCCGATTTTAACCGGTATTATCGTTGGCCAAAAAGATAGTTTGTCGACGAAAAAGGCCTTTAGTTTATCCTTTGTTTATGTCCAGGGGATGGCAATCACTTACACTTTTTTAGGAGTCGTTGTCGCACTGGCCGGAGCACAATTTCAGGCGATGTTTCAACATCCAATAGTATTGGTTAGCTTAAGTGTTTTATTTATTTTGCTCGCCCTGTCGATGTTTGGCATCTTTAACCTTGCACTTCCCAGTAGCTGGCAAAACAAACTGAACCAACTGAGCAATAAACAACAAGGCGGCTCTTATTTCGGCGTGTTGGCAATGGGAGCAATTTCCGGTTTAGTTGCCTCACCTTGTACAACTGCCCCCCTAACCGGTGCCCTGCTCTATATTTCACAATCTGGCGATTTGCTCTTGGGCGGGCTAGCACTTTACGCGTTAAGTTTAGGCATGGGTTTACCACTATTAGTGCTAGGCAGTTCCGGTGGTAAATTATTACCTAAAGCCGGAAACTGGATGAATGTTATTAAAAACATCTTTGGTCTGTTATTACTGGCAGTGCCTATTTTCTTACTGGAACGCTTTTTACCTGAATTAATCTCAAGTATTTTATGGATTGCTTTACTGCTTGGTTCTGCCAGCTATTTCTATGTCGCCAATCAAGGCACTAAAACAAATTTCTGGTTTGGCGTCCGTAGTTTAGTGATTTTCCTGATGATGTTTTATGGTGCCAATCAAGCCTATCAGCTGATTTATCCAAGTACACAAAACTCTTTAGCAGACACCGAGCATAGCGAGATGTTTCTAAAGGTAGCTAATCTAGCCGAATTGCAGCAACGGGTAAAATTAGCAAACAATGAAGGTAAAACTGTGATGGTCGATTTATATGCCGACTGGTGCATTGCCTGCAAAGAATTTGAGAAATACACCTTTCCCAAACCCCAGGTACAACAGGCGTTAGCTAATACCGTATTACTACAGATGGATTTAACCGACATGGGCAAGCCAGAAAATAAGGTGATAATGCAAGAATTCGATATTTTCGGCCTGCCATCGATTTTATTCTTCGACCTTAATGGCAAGGAATTATCTCAACAAAGGGTAACAGGCTTTATGGGCGCGGAGCAATTCGCCCGGCATATCAGGCAATTCTTCTAAATCAATGTAGACTTTCTTTATGCTTTCAGTAATGGGTTCTCTTGCCACTACTGAAAGCTTACTTGCGCCGCTGTTTTCCAAAAACCGTCAATCACCTGATTATCAAGAAACTCAAACAGTTGTTTTTCCGGGATAGGCTTAGAGAAATAATAGCCCTGAATAATATCGCAATCACTGTCTGACAGACTTCTTAACTGGGCACTGCTTTCCACTCCTTCTGCCACTACTATCAGCCCTAAATTTTTCACCATGGCAATGGTAGAGGTGATGATCTGATAATCCGCGTGATTTTCCAGCATGCCAAAAATAAAGCTTTTATCGATTTTAATGACATCCACCGGCATCTTCTTAATATAAGCCAACGACGAATAGCCAGTACCAAAATCATCGATGGCAAAAGAAAAACCGATCGCTCTAAGGTTATTCATCATTTCAATCGCCCGGTCGATGTCTTTGACCAAGGTTTGCTCGGTTAATTCCAACTCAAACAACTTGGCAGAGAGGCCAAACTCTTTGAGCAACGCCTGCAAATATTGCGGCAAGTTGACATCAATAAACTGGCCAGCCGACAAATTCATCGCAATACGAACATCTTTTAAACCATAATCCTGTAGCTGTTTAACGATTTCAAAACAGCGCCTGATCACCCAGTAACCGAGTTCCACCATATGCTCGGAATTCTCCAATACAGGAATAAAATCATCTGGTGAGATCATGCCTTTATCCGGGTGTCGCCACCTGAGCAGGGCTTCAAAACCGTATATTTTTTTGCTTCTGGCCATCACTTGCGGCTGCAAACTCAGGCTAAACTGCCCTTTTGCCAATGCCTGACGCACCTCAGTTTCCATCATCACCCGGTGCGCAACCCTTTGATACATATCCTGATGATAAACATTATACTGGCTACCGCCGTTATCCTTGGCTTCATACATCGCGATATCTGCCTGAGAGATCAATAATTCCGGTTTAGATATTTCGTCCTGAGTATATGAAATGCCAATACTGGTGGAAACATAAAAAATACTGGAGTCAATTTTAATCGGCTCTTTAAAGCTTTCGAGAATTTGCTCAGCGACCGGAATTGCATCTTGCTCACTATGTACATGACTAAGCACGACAACAAACTCATCACCACCAAAACGACACGCCAGGTCGATATTCCTGACACTGACTCGCACTCTATTAGCCGCTTCAATTAATAACTTATCGCCTTCCGGATGCCCATGGCTGTCATTCACTTTCTTAAAATCATCCAGATCTAAAAACAGAACCGCAACACCATGACGATAACGAGCAATATTAGCAACAGATTTACGTAAGTGATAATTAAGCATATTACGATTCGGCAAGCCGGTGAGCAGGTCGTACATCGCAATGTTTTCCAGTTCCTTGGTTTTTTGCTCGACTTCAATATTAAGCTGTTCCAGCTCATAGCTCAATTCAGTGGCAGCATCGGCCACTATATCCAGTTCATCGGCAAACATCCTGCGGCGATTAAACTGGATCAAACGAAACTTTTCAAACTCCTTGCGCGCGAGCAAAGGCAAGGCGTTGGATAACTTTAAAATACGATTAGTAAAAGGGTTGGTAACAAAATACACTAGTACTGCCAGGGTAATAAAAATCAGCAATGCCGATAATAAAAATTGCAAGCGATATTGACTATATTCTTCGGTGATCGCAGTAACATCGTCAGCAAGCAACAAAAAGAATTGACGATTATCCGTTTGCGCCAATGGCATTAAATTAATAAGATAACTGCTCTGGGCGATACCGAGTTGCAAACCTTGCTGCTTAACTTTTTGCACTAATTCATGCGCTGCACTTTGCTTAAATATTTGCTGCATTAACGTTAAGTTAGAGGAAGAGATAAATTGTCCGTCAGCAATTAATGCCTGTTCGCTATTGCTAAAACTGACAATGGCAATTTCGCTATTTAGTGCCTGATTTATTGCATAGATAATATCGACCAGGGAGATGGTCATCACTATCACCACAGAGTCGCCATTACCATTAAGCAAAGGCACGGCAATTAATTGTAAACAC
>CAZUHQ010000010.1:23916-52996 GCA_964620605.1 uncultured Thalassotalea sp. | reverse complement strand
GGCTGTTGGGTGCTTAATGCCGAATTTGCCGCACGGCTAATATCCGAGTTAATAGCTGCCGACCGGTACAGCAGCTTTTCGTGACTGTCAATCAACCAGAGGTTATCAACATTATGGTTAATTTGTATCGCATCAAATTGCTTTGCTAAAGCATTGGCTAATACTTGAGTATCGCTATTAGTGTTTAATTGAACGACATCGGCAAAAGATTCAATCCATAGACCAAGCTGATTTTTCGCAATATCACTATGAAGCTTAAGTTGATCTTGTCCCTGCTGAATTTTTTCGACCTGAAAACGTTTAAATTCTTTATTTAACCGATCGATGGACATCACTGAGATACCGGCACTCAATAGCAATAACGCACCGATAACCAGTATTAACAACTTGGTTGGTACACTGACAAATAACTTATTCATAGTCTAAAACCAGTACATCAGTTGAACAGCAAAAATACTCCACTTTTCTTTATCATTAAGCGCAGCATTAGGGAAAACTATTGGTGTTAAACGGGCAGTTCCTTTCACTTGGTGATATTCCAGTTGCATACGCAATGAACTGGTAAAATCATAAGAAGCACCAAAAGTTAGATCATTTTGATAAGCGAAATAGCGCGGTACTAACCCTTGAGAAATCACTTCCAGCCGACTACCGTTTTTATCACCTTTATCCTGATAGAAGCGTTCCGCCCGAGCCAAAAATAACAACCTATTATTGAGCTGATATTGCGCCTGTAGATACCCCCCTTGACCAAGGTTTTTGTTTTTAAAACCGGCAAAGTAAAGCCCGTCAATAGTAAAATGTTGCTGAAACACTTCGGTACTAAATTGCCATTTTTCTCCTTCATATAAGAGATTGGCGATATACTGTTTAAAACTAAAAGTCGCATCCGTTAAAAAATCAACGTCCGTATGCTGATAATTAAATTTTGCATCCAGTAACGAAAACCCGAACTGCCAAGGCGACATTTCCGGCTGCCAGTATATGCTCGCCTGGGCATCGTATTCTTGCTCGCCCTTACCATGAACCTGTTTACTGAGCAGCAATTTGACATCTTTAGTCGTTAAATCAGATGCGCCATAATTCAAATTAATATCAAAATTGCCGTATCGCTCTGCGCTGTAACTGATTTTTAATGCGGCACCGTCACTGCCCATGGCAATGTCACGAAAACCATCAAAATATACTGACTGAGGCAAAACAATACTCGGCCTGGCATGCGGTACGTCACGAGTGCTGGAATAAAGCCAGTTATTATTTTTATAACGTCCTAGATACAAATTCACCAACCAGTTATCGTTTTCGACAATGCCAATATCGACTAATGCATAGTCAATTCGAGCACCTTCAACATAGCGGTTGCCACCATTGAGATAAACTACCTGGCCAGTCAGTCTGATTATTTCATTAACCCGATAAGAAGCATTTAACCCAAGCTCGGTTAAATCTGTCGACAATTCATCTTCGTCACTAACAAAATTAGTACCATTAACATCAATAATGCCCTGTGCTAAAAAACCATGTACTTGCCAGGATTCATCATTAACCTCATAACCATAAGCAACAGAGGTAAACAGCAAGCAAACAAGTGCCTGCGGCCATTTTCCAGAGAAAAAGTTTAAGCGCTCACTTCGCCATTGACACAATATTGACATCTTCACCCTTATTTATTTGCTCCGCATAGCCAACCGCCCCAGGGGTTAAACTGACTAGTCGAATTAATTCCTGTTGAGACTTCACTACTTTTGGTGCAACCCCTAGCCCTGAAAACGTTAGCTTGTTCCAGATCCTATCGAGTTTATAGGGGTATATTTTTAGTACTTGAGTTGAAAACTCAATATGAAGAGCATCCTGACTAGGCAAGACAAAAACCACTATAGGTGTACCTTCTTCCCACCGAAGTTGTCGCATGGTAAAAATACGCCTAAGCTGAGTAGTATTGATTGATCCCATGGCTACTGAGCTGTGAGTGATGACTTCAACAGCAAGTGAAGCACTTGCATTGCTCAAACACAGCATCAATAAACTCAATTTAAGAATACGGAGAATAACGATATCCTTATCACTGACTCAAAAATGTTCTATCTGAAATACCGAGATGAACAATTAGCAATGAAAAGTAGCTAAGTAATTAAAATTAAAACAAATAGAATCATATTTTTTCACACTAAGTCTAGTAAAAATAAACCAGAAGACAAACTTTTGCGCTTGTTTGCGTTAAAAATCATCACCCCAAAGAGATTAGACCAGTATTTTGCTGCTAATTTCGGCGAAAACACTATAATATGCGATTAATTTTATAATCTATGGCAAAAGGTCATTCAACGTTCCATTTTGCGATAAATTATGTGATGATGATTATATAACTAGTATTTACCCGGTATTTATTAACAAATGACAGCAAAGTTTAACATTTTAGTGCTTAATGGTCCTAACCTGAATATGTTAGGTAAACGAGAACCCGAAATCTATGGTGCCTTGTCATTGCCAGAAATTATCACTCAATTAACAGCTGATGCACAAAAGCAAGATGTTAATTTAAGTCATTTGCAATCAAATGCCGAACACCAATTAATCGATAAAGTCCATCAGTCGTTTCAGCAGATAGACTTTATCATTATCAATCCCGCAGCATTTACCCATACCAGCATAGCGTTAAGAGACGCTTTATTGGCGGTTAATATTCCGTTTATCGAAGTTCATTTATCTAATATCCATGCCAGAGAAACGTTTCGACAACATTCATACTTCTCAGATGTTGCTCAAGCCGTTATCTGTGGATGTGGTCAAAATGGCTACAAATATGCGTTAGCAGCTGCAATAGATTGGTTAAACCAAACACCGGGTAATTAAAGCTCAATTAATTACTTATTAAAAAATAGCACTCAGTTTAAAAGGTAAGCTCATGGATATTCGTAAAATTAAAAAACTTATCGAATTAGTAGAAGAATCAGGTATTAACGAATTAGAAATAGCAGAAGGCGAAGAGTCAGTACGCATCAGCCGTGGTGGCTCAGTTGTCGCTACTGCACCCGCTCCAGTAGCAGCCCCGGCAGCCCCGGCAGCTCCTACACCAACGCCAGCATCGGCTCCGGCAACCGAATCAGCCGCTGAAACATTAACTGGCCATATCGTACGTTCGCCTATGGTAGGTACTTTCTATGCAGCAGCTTCTCCTGATGTGCCTGCATTTGTCCAAGTAGGTCAACATGTCAATGCCGGTGATACTTTATGTATTTTAGAAGCGATGAAAATGATGAACCAGATCGAAGCGGATAAATCCGGTGTTATTAAAGAAATTTTAGCAAGTAATGAAGACGCTATTGAATTTGATCAACCGCTATTCATCATTGAATAAGCCCAACCAATAAGGGTAATTCCATGTTAGAAAAAGTCGTTATCGCCAACCGTGGCGAAATTGCGCTAAGAATATTACGCGCATGTAAAGAATTAGGCATTAAAACGGTCGCCGTGCATTCAGTAGCAGATCGCAACCTAAAGCACGTGCTTTTGGCCGATGAAACTATCTGTATAGGTAAAGCGCCAGCAACCGACAGTTATTTGGACATTCCGAGCATTATCACCGCAGCTGAAGTCACTAACGCCGTTGCCATTCACCCTGGCTATGGTTTTTTGGCTGAAAATGCTGATTTTGCCGAGCAAGTCGAACAATCGGGTTTTACTTTTATCGGCCCCAAAGCTGACAGTATCCGCTTAATGGGTGATAAAGTTTCAGCTATCAAAGCCATGAAAGCCGCTGGTGTTCCTTGTGTGCCAGGCTCTGATGGCCCATTAACCGACGATAAAGAGCTCAACCTGGCTCATGGTAAGCGTATCGGCTACCCGGTGATCATTAAAGCTTCTGGCGGCGGCGGCGGTCGTGGTATGCGTGTAGTTCGTGAAGAATCCGAGTTACTTGATGCCATCCAGTTAACTAAATCAGAAGCACGTGCAGCGTTTAATAATGACATGGTTTATATGGAAAAATTCCTGGAAAATCCACGTCATGTTGAAATTCAGGTGATGGCCGACGGCCAAGGCGGCGCCATCCATTTAGGTGAGCGTGACTGTTCAATGCAGCGTCGTCATCAAAAGGTAGTTGAAGAAGCACCAGCACCTGGCATTACCCCGGAAATGCGGGCGAAAATCGGTGAACGCTGCTGTAACGCCTGTATTGAAATTGATTATCGCGGCGCCGGTACCTTTGAATTCTTATATGAAAATGGCGAGTTTTATTTCATTGAAATGAACACCCGTATTCAGGTAGAACATCCAGTGACTGAAATGATCACCGGTGTTGACTTGATCAAAGAACAATTACGTGTTGCCGCTGGTCAGCCACTATCTTATAAGCAGGAAGATATTAAAGTGTCTGGCCATTCAATTGAGTGCCGGATCAATGCTGAAGATCCAAGAACCTTTATCCCATCACCAGGTAAAATCACGCGTTTCCACCCGCCGGGCGGCATGGGTGTTCGTTGGGATTCTCACGTTTATGCAGACTACTCTGTACCACCACATTACGATTCCATGATAGGTAAATTAATTACTTATGGTGATAACCGTGATGTCGCTATTGCCCGGATGCGCAATGCCTTAGGTGAACTAGTAATAGACGGCATTAAAACTAATATCGCTTTGCATCAGGACATTTTAACCGATCAAGGCTTTGTTAATGGTGGTGCCAATATTCACTATCTTGAGAAAAAACTTTCTGAGAACGAATAATACTTACTGCTAGAAACCTCAATTAAAGCCCTGTTTTAACAGGGCTTTTTGTTTTTACCTCCCATCAACCCAAGATAAATATTTACAGCGCTTAGCTGGCAATATAAGTCGGCTAACATGGCAATGACAGCTCAAACGTTATAAAATAACGGAGAAGTTTTCTGGCGATTTAATACCAAATTGCTATAAATTTAATTCAGTGGATAAGAGTAGCAATTATGAATGAAGTTAACGAGAAGCCCCAGCCACCAGCAGATGGCGAATGTTGCGACAGCGCCTGTAATCCTTGCGTCTGGGATCATTATTATGCCGAACTTAAAACCTGGCGTTTAAAACAAGTAGAATTAAAAGAACAACAAGAAAAAATGTCCAATGAGCAACAATAATGTTCGCTGCAAAGCTATTTTTGCTCTACAGCTTTATTGGGTTTATTCATAAGCTGAGCGACAAACACCAGCAACATCGCACACCACATTAACAACGCAAAAGGCAAAGCCGTACCATCATAAAAATATGCTAAAATCGGCCCGGCAAGTGATCCTATGCCAAAGCGTAAAATTCCGATCACCGCAGTAGCGGTACCCGATTCTTTGGGGAATTCCAACAATATCAAAGCATCAGCATTGACCGCCATCATCGACAGACTTGGCATCAATAACAACAGCGAAATCACGGTATAGGCTAACGGTAATTGCCAATAATTAACCACTACTAATGCGGTGGCAGCAATTAATGCCTGAATTAACGCATAACCAAGCATGGTTCGAGAACCTTTACGCACTACTAAGCGGGTATTGATAAAATGTGCCGTCATCAAGCCCAACACATTAACTGCAAACAGCACACTGAAGCTAAATTCAGACACTTGATAAACAGTAATATAAACAAAAGAAATTGCAGTAATATAAGCAAAAAACGCTAACGAAATCACCATCGAAGTGATTAGATCGAAACGCGCGTTGGGATATGAAAATACCCTTTGGTAACGCTGAATAAAGCTAACACTGACAACGGGTGACTGGCGCTGAACTTCCGGTAAATATACCACAGCAAGCAACAAGACCACGACGCTATAACCGGCCAAAACAAAAAATATCAATTGCCAGCTGTCGAGCAATAAAATACTGCCGATAGTCGGTGCGACCATAGGCGCTAGCATCATGATCATAGAGACATAGGAAAAGCCTTTGGCGGTATTTTTACCATAGCGCTCACGAATCGTTCCGGGCACCACAACGGTTGCAGCACTACTGACCAGTGCCTGAAGAAAACGCAACGCAATAAACTGCTCAATTGATGAAACAAATGGCAGAAAAAAACTCGCAATAGCAAAGCCAAAAAGTCCAAAAATCACCAGTTTTCTTCGGCTTACCTTGTCGGATAAAGGACCAAAAAACAACAGACCTAACGCATAGCCCAATAAATAAATGCTTAAACTATTTTGTACCTCTGGCATCTCGGTATTAAACTCGGCTGCCAGTAATGGCATCGCAGGTAAATACATATCGATAGCAAGCGGAGATACCGCAATAATAGACGCGAGTAACGGCAACAATAGCGCCAGTGATAACTGGCGATCATTGGGACTTTTATCACTACTAACTGAAAGCTTCATTACTGTTTATTTACCGCTTGGATATTGATGAACGAGTTTGCCTAATGTTTTGATGGCGTCTTCGATCGCCTCACTCCAGCGCACGCCAAAGCTGATACGCATAAAGTTTTTATACTTGCCAGACGGTGAAAAAATCTCACCCGGCGCAAAACTTACCCCTTGTTTAATCGCCTGAAAAAAGATTTCACTGGTATCAACGTGGGAACGACAGCGTACCCATAACACACTGCCGCCCTTAGGCTGACTAATACAGACTTCATTAGGAAAGTGCTCTGCAATCAATGCCCGCATCCGCTCACAGTTATAACGCAGCGTTTTTCTTAGCACCTGCAAGTGTCTGTCGTATTCACCGCTTAGCAGATAGTCCGTTAAAGTCCATTGCTGCAGCATGGCTGTCGAGCAGGAAATTGCCCGTTTGATGCGCTTCGCCGCTTCCTCAAACTTGCCTGGAATTAACCAGCCAACACGGTAACCCGGCGCGGCAGTTTTAGAAAATGACGAACAGGACATTACCAAGCCTTTTTCTGAATAAAGCTGTGCCGGTATCGGGGCTTGTTCGGTAAGATAAATTTCACTGTAGACTTCGTCTTCGATTAACGGAATATCTCGAGACTCCAATAATTTAACTAACGCCTGACGCTGCTGATTACTCATCATGGAACCGAGCGGATTATTGATTGCAGTAGAAAAGAGACAGGCCTTAACCTGATGCTGATCCAGCACTTTCGCCAGTTCGTCAACGCAAACGCCACTTTCGGTGCAGGTATAGACTTCCAGCGCCTTCATCCCTAAGCTTTCAATCAGTTCGATTAAGCCAAAATAGCAGGGTGATTCAACAGCAATAATATCGCCTCGCTTGGCGACGCATTGCAACGCAATGGCAATAGCTTCCTGGGCACCATTAGTGATCACCATGTCCTGATGATTAACATCAATGCCGAGCTCCTGATACCTCAGCGCCAGCGTTAAGCGCAGTTTGGCATCACCATTAAGCGGGCCGTAACTCACCGCTTTTGCTGAAACTTTAGTTAGTACGGAACGCATTAAGCGGGCAAGCGCCTTATCCGGCGGGTGGGCATGGATCGGATTTGAAATTCCCAACGCCACAGTGTCGGGTACATGAATGGCATCATAAACCTGCTCAATTAGGCTACGACAAGACACTTCTACCGGCTGGCAACACGCCCATTTGGTCGGCATAGGCAATAAGGTTCGCGCCTGTTTGGCCTTTAAATAATATCCGGACTGCGGGCGGGCACAGATCATCCCCTGACGCTCAAGCTCGATATAGGCTTGCTTGACTGTCGGCACACTGATTTCAAACTGCTGACCAAGTTTGCGTAAGCTTGGCAGTTTATCACCTGGCTTTAACACCCCGCTGTCAACCTGACGCTCAATAAAGTCGATGACTTGTTGATATAAAAATTCCGGGGCAGATTTATCGAGTAACCGCATAAACTGTATAGGTTCTATTTCTATTTTTTTGTATATGTTATTAAAGCAAATAGTCGCTAAACTGTCCACCCACTAGCAGCATTAAGCGCTCCCCCGTGCAATTGCGAACTGTACTGGATATTTATTTGCTTTAAAATTAAGGAGATGGTTATGACTTTTGCTTATATTATCAAACAAGTGTTCCAGCAATGGGTTAACTCAGTCGCAAAAAATCAGCTGGCACAGACTCTGGTTGTTCATGAATCTCCATCCATTGAAATGGCAAAACAAATCAAGCAATTTTGCTGCCCCGCTAAGCAAGATCAAAAGGGCTCCCATGAATAACAGCCTGCTATATCTGATCACAGTGTTGATCTGGGGCTCGACCTGGATCGCCATTAACTACCAGTTAGGTGATGTCAGCCATGAAGCGTCGTTAAGCTACCGCTTTGGCTTAGCCGCGCTATTATTATTGACTTATTGTAAGTTTAACAAGCTGTCGTTGCGCTTTAATGCCAGGCAGCACCTGCAGTTACTGCTATTTGGTATGACATTGTTTAGCTGCAACTATTATTTGCTCTACAATGCCCAGCAATACATTAACTCGGCACTAACTTGTATCGCATTTTCCTTTATCTTGTTTGTTAACATCATTAATGCCCGCATCTGGTATCACACCAAAATCACTGTGCGCGCCTATTTGGGTGGAGCAATCGGCATAGTTGGCATAATCACCTTATTTTGGCCGCAAGTGCATCAGGTGAGTTTTGATAACCAGGCAATGCTGGGGTTAATCCTGTGCTTTATCGCAACCTTATTTGCTTCAACCGGTAATATGCTGTCGATACGTAACCAAAAACAAGGCTTGGCATTGTTGCCAGCCACTTGCTGGGGCATGTTCTATGGCGCATTATTTATGGCGCTAATGAATATCGCTCAGGGAAAATCATTCGACTTTTCAATGACTTTTTCTTATATATCATCGCTATTATATCTCGCAGTATTTGGCTCAGTGATCGCCTTTAGCTGTTATCTGACGCTACTAAATAATATCGGCGCCCATAAGGCCTCATACAGCACCATAATGTTTCCGGCAGTGGCGGTAGTTATTTCCAGCTTTGTCGAAGACTTTCAATGGAGTAGTTTTACCCTACTCGGATTACTGCTGATTTTAATCGGTAATATTATTGTACTAACACCGACAAAGGTATTGCGCCGAGTATCCATTAGATATCGATCATCACCAAACACAGTAAATTTAACTTAATCCCCCACTTTCGTGGAATTGCACTAGCTCTGTGCGAATTGCACTGCGACTTGAGGATTCCTTCCCCTCAAGTCGTTTTTTATCATTTAACGATTTTTTATTCCGTTAACGCTACAGATAACCGCTAATTTATTGTTATAATTGCACTGAAAGTCAGAATGAAATATTTCATACTTATGTAACTGTTAGTTCACATAGTAAAATATTCAAACACTGACATTGAATCGACTTCTAACAACGTATTTCACTAAAGAATTAGGTAAAACCATGCAACGACTTGCCCCAGCTTTACGTCAAGATAATGTACCTTTAGATTTAATTTCCCTGATAAAAACTATTTTAGCAGCAACCAAAGAAATTTCTTTTCGCGTCAGCCAGGCACACTTAGGGGGCTTACTGGGTTCCACTTTAGATGAAAACATTCAAGGTGAAGTACAAAAAAAACTAGACGTTGTTGCCAATGAATTATTTAAAGATATCCTGTTAGAGTCCGGCTTTGTTAAGGCAATATCTTCAGAAGAAGAAGACACCTCAGTTGCTGGCGAAGAAGACGGTAAGTTTATCGTGTCCTTCGATCCACTTGATGGCAGCTCAAATATCGATATTAACTCACTTATCGGTACTATTTTTTCGATTCATCAAGCACAACCGCATTTAGCAGCGAATGATCCAGATCAGTTCAAGCAGCCGGGTCATAAGCAGGTTTGTGCAGGCTATGTCTTGTATGGCCCGTCAACCATGCTGGTGATGACTACTGGCAGCGGCACCCACTTTTATGTCCTCGACCGCACCCACGGCGGTTATCTATTAGTTGAACGCAATGTTCAGGTCCCCAAAGACACTCAGGAGTTTGCCATCAATATGTCAAATCAGCGTTTCTGGCAACAACCAATGCAAAATTATATTAAAGACCTGGTAGCTGGCGATAATGGCCCGCGTGGTAAAAACTTCAACATGCGCTGGATTGCCGCTATGGTTGGTGATATCCACCGTGTACTTACCCGAGGCGGAATTTTCACTTATCCAGCCGATAACAAAAACCCGAATAAGCCATTTAAGTTACGTTTAATGTATGAAGCAAACCCGATGAGCTTCTTGATTGAGCAAGCGGGCGGTTTGGCGATGACCTCCCAGGGACGTATCATGGAAATAGAACCAGACAGCATTCACCAGCGGGTGGAAGTGATCATGGGCTCGAAAAACGAAGTTAATAAGTGTTTAAGCTACTATGGCTAGAGGAAATTAACCCCAAGTTAATAGTTATACTCAAGAGAAAGCCGCTTATGCCATAAGCAGCTTTTTTTTATCCGCTAAAATTTGTTAAAATAACCTTAGTTTATAGATTACCGCCATATGAGATATATATATGCCACATTATGTTGTTGGACACAAAATTCCAGATTCTGATTCCATTTGTTCAGCCATTGCGCTTTCTTACCTAAAAACTACCTTAGGTGAAGAAACCGTGCCTGCACGTTTAGGTGAACTGTCACCTGAAACCTTGTTTATCTTAGATCGTTTCGGCTTTGAACAGCCTGAGCTGAAAATGAGCTATGCCGGTGAAAGCCTGTATATCGTCGATCACTCTGAACGTACTCAAGGCCCTGACGATATTGATGACGCCACTATCTTAGGCATTATCGACCACCACAAGCTTGGCGACATTACCACTTCGACGCCACTTGAGTGCTGGATCCGCCCGGTTGGCTGCACCAATACCATTATCAAAATGATGTACGATTTCCACAATGTCGAAATTCCAAAAAACATCGCCGGTGCCATGATGTGTGCGATTTTATCTGACACGGTAATTTTCAAATCACCAACCTGCACCACTGCCGATATCAAATGTGTTGAAGCACTGGCAGAAATTGCTGACATCGAAGATCCCAAAGCGTTAGGCATGGAAATGTTCAAAGTAAAATCAGCGGTTGAGGGCACTCCAATTCGCGATTTAGTTATGCGCGACTTTAAAGACTTTGACATGCACGGTAACTTAGTCGGTATCGGTCAGCTAGAAGTTATCGATCTGGCGATTTTTGACAATATCAAAGCAGAACTAGAAGCCGATATCGCAAAATTAAAAAACGAAGGCAACAGGCACAGTGTAATGTTATTGTTAACCGACATCATGAAAGAAGGCTCGGAAGTGTTAGTGGTCAGTGATAACGACGATCTGACCGAAAAAGCTTACGGCAAGGCGACAGAAAATGGTCGCGTCTGGTTAGACGGCGTATTATCACGTAAGAAGCAAGTAGTACCGCCACTACAAGAATCGCTTGCATAAATAGCACGAGGCTTTATGTACATAAAAAGCCCGGAAACAAATTGTTTTTCGGGCTTTTTTATTGGCAAAAAAAGCACTATGGTTAATCAAGGTAATTTAGCGACACAAGTATATGATGATAGAAAATAAAACTCCGCAGGCTCTGATTTTAGGTCTCAGCCTTATTATCGGCTTAGCCGTGCTAGGCTATTTACTCGGTAATGCCGCAATAACCTATAAAGAATATGAACGCACAATCACGGTAAAAGGCTTATCGGAAAGAGAGTACCAGGCAGACGTTGTGATCTGGCCAATCAGGTTTAATGCCGCCAGTAACAATTTAAATGAACTTTATAACACCCTTGAAATAAGCTCAGAAAAAATAAAAACCCTTTTAACAGGCTCAGGCATAACCGCAGATGAAATTTCCACTTCGTTACCAGAAATCACAGATAAATCAGCTCAACAATATGGCAATCAAGCGAGGGCGCAATACCGATACAGCGCGTTTCAAACCGTCACTGTTTATTCAAAACACATCGCTCAAGTGCAAAAAGTAATGGCTAAAATTCCAGAGCTCGGCAAGCAAGGGATAGTGTTTGTCGGCAATAATTATCAGGCGCAAACCGAATATATCTTTACTCGGCTAAATGAAGTAAAACCGGCAATGATCGAAGAAGCAACAAGGAAAGCCCGAGAGGTGGCAGAAAAATTTGCCGCGGACTCACAAAGTGTATTAGGCAAAATAAAATCGGCAACTCAAGGGCAATTTTCTATTCGTGCCAGAGATAAAAATACCCCGCATATTAAAAAGATCAGAGTAGTGTCCACTATCGTTTACTACCTTTCAGATTGAAGGTACACCAGCAGATATCTACCTCCAATAACGCTTTTTGATAACGCGAATTTTCCAGAAATAATACCAATCTGTATAAATATTTAATCATTTAGGATGCCAGTAGTGCCATTAGAACAAATAAGATTTGTGCAAATATAGTTGTTCTACATTCAGCAAATATTATGCAGTTATCATGGTGCTACTGAATCCCCGAAGGGCAAATTTTAACAAGCTTATATACTGCGTTATTGATTTTTACAAGCCATTACAGGGAGGTAATAAATTAGGGTAACGCAGGAGCAGTTACCGAGAATAACCATTCTTTGCAATCAATGCCTTGTCTCTAAGCTGTTAAATTCTCGCTAATTGACCAAATCTTTATGCAGTTTGGTATAAAAAAAGCCAATCAGCATTCACTGACTGGCTCTTCATTATGTCTACAAACAACGGCTAAACTCGCTCAATCACGGTTGCAATCCCCTGACCTAAGCCGATACACATGGTGGCCAAACCTAGGCTGGCGTCTTTATTTTCCATGATATTTAGCAAAGTGCCGGTAATGCGAGAGCCAGAGCAACCTAACGGGTGACCCAGGGCGATTGCTCCACCATTTAAATTGATCATATCATCCGCTTTATCTTCTAGACCCAACGCCCGAATACAGGATAATGCCTGCGCAGCAAAGGCTTCATTAAATTCTGCCAACTCTATATCTTCCAAACTTAAGCCGGCACGTTTCAGCGCTTTTTTCGTTGCCGGTACCGGGCCAAACCCCATGGTTGATGGATCGCAACCCGCAACGCCCATACCGCGAATTTTCGCTCTTGGTGTTAAACCAAGTTCTTTCGCGCGCTCGGCCGACATTACCAGCATCGCTGATGCGCCATCAGATAATGCCGACGACGTGCCTGCAGTAACCGTACCGTTGACAGGATCAAATACCGGGCGTAAACCCGCTAGGGTATCAACCGTAGTTTCAGGGCGGATCACTTCATCATGCTCAATTAACGATAATGCGCCCATGGCATCATGGCCTTGAGTAGCGACAATTTCATTTGCCCAACGGCCTTCAAGCGTTGCCTGATGCGCTCTTTGATGAGAACGAGCGGCAAAAGCATCCTGTTGCTCGCGGGTAACACCATGCTGTTTCCCTAATAACTCAGCGGTTAAGCCCATATTACCCGAAGCGCGGGAAATGTATTTGCTTAATGCCGGGTCGAAATCAACATCATACATCATAGGCACATGCCCCATATGTTCAACGCCACCAACGATAAACACATCGCCCTGACCAGCCATAATGTTAGTGCTAGCATCATGAAGCGCCTGCATTGATGAACCGCATAAGCGGTTCACGGTTACCGCACTGACATGTTTTGGAATATCGGTTAACAACTGAGCATTACGGGCAATATTAAAGCCTTGCTCTTTGGTTTGCTTAACGTTACCCCAGATAATGTCATCAATAAGTCCAGGGTCTAAATTCGGGTTACGTACTAATAATTGCTGCATTAAATGTGCAGATAAGCCCTCGGCACGAACATTACGAAAAACGCCCGCTTTTGAGCGTCCCATTGGTGTACGAATAGTATCGACAATAACGACTTCTTTCATGGTGCGCTCCTAAGCTGTTTTAACATCGGTAGTGAAATAGGATTTGCCTAAGGCCGCCATTTCGCGAAGACCTTCAGTCACCTGATAAATCTCGCCCAAATGCGCGTATTTATCTGCCATGGCAATAAAATTATCTAATCCTAAAGTTTCCAGGTAACGAATTGGGCCACCTCTAAACGGCGGGAAGCCTAAACCATAAATCAGCCCCATATCCGCTTCGGCGGCGCTATCGACAACGCCTTCTTCCAGACAGCGAACCACTTCATTAACCATAGGCACCATCAAACGGGCGATGATTTCTTCACTGCTAAACTCTTTGGTTTCGGTATTGAACAGCTCATAAGCAGCCTGTGCAGCTACTTTGGTTGGCTTACCGCGTTTGTCTTTACCGTAATCGAAGAAACCACCACCATTTTTCTGACCTAAACGATTGGCATTATATAAACTACTTACCGGATCATTATCGATTTTCGCCATCCGGCTCGGGAAGCCTTGTGACATCACGCCGGTACAATGATCAGCAGTATCTATTCCGACAACGTCTAATAAATACGCCGGTCCCATCGGCCAGCCGAACTGTTTTTCCATCACTTTATCAATGGCAACAAAATCAGCCCCTTCCAGCACTAACTGGCTAAATCCGGCAAAATACGGGAATAGTACGCGGTTGATATAAAAACCAGGGCAGTCATTAACAACTATTGGCGATTTACCCATCTTAGCTGCATAAGCAACCACGGCAGCCACGGTTTCATCTGAGGTATCTTTACCGCGGATTACTTCCACTAATGGCATTTTATGCACAGGATTAAAGAAATGCATACCGCAGAATTTATCTTTACGTTTTACACTCTCAGCCAATAAGTCGATAGAAATTGTCGAAGTATTGGAAGTAACAATGGCATCTTCTGATAAATGACTCTCGACTTCTGCCAACACCATGGCTTTGACTTTCGGATTTTCCACCACGGCTTCAACGACGATATCGGCGTCTTTAACGCTATCATAACTTAAAGTCGGGGTAATATTGTTTAACACACCAGCCAGTTTCTTCGCGTTAATACGGCCACGATCGGCAAGCTTAGATAAAATGCCGGCGGCAGTGGTTAATCCTAGATCCAGCGCCTGATTATTAATATCTTTCATGACAATCGGCGTGCCTTTATAGGCCGATTGATAGGCAATGCCGCCACCCATAATACCAGCGCCTAATACCGCGGCGCGTTCAACCGCTTTAGTCGCTAATTTACTGGCTTTTTTCGCTTTACCTTTAACCACTTGATCGGCCATAAACAAACCAATTTGTGCGGTAGCTGCATCAGTTTTCGCCAACTTGGCAAAGCCCTGATTTTCCAGCGCCATAGCGCCAGTGCGACCTAAACCTGCTGCTGCTTCGATAACATTAACCGTCGCCATCGGCGCTGGGTAATGCTTACCGGCTTTTGCCGCTATCATGCCTTTACAAGTAGTAAAAGTCATTAAGCTTTCTGTTGGTGATAATTTTAACGCTTCTAATTTAGGCTGACGTTTCGCGCGCCAGTCCAGCTTGCCATCAATCGCCTGTTTCAACATAGCAATTGCCGCTTCGCGTAAATTCTCCGGTGCAACTACTGCATCTAACACACCAACAGCCAGCGCTTGTTCCGGTTTGTGTGCTTTGCCAGTCGACATCCATTCAACCGCATTATCTGCGCCGATTAACCGAGGTAAACGCACTGTACCACCAAAGCCTGGCATTAAGCCCAGTTTGACTTCAGGTAAACCAATTGAGCAAGTAGTATCGGCAATACGATAATCACAGGCCAGGCTCATTTCGCAACCACCACCCAAGGCAAAGCCATTGATCACGGCAATGGTTGGTATATTTAAATCTTCAAAACTGTCAAAGACATCAGAGCCAGCTTTTATCCAAGGTATCAACTCGTCCTCTGGCTTTTTGAACATCTCCAAAAATTCAGTAATGTCGGCGCCAACAATAAAGCTAGACTTGCCAGACGTCACCAATACGCCTTTTGCATCGCTACAATCATTAATCGCTGCAACAACGTCTCTGTATTCTATAAAAGTTTCCTGATCAAACTTATTTACTGAACCTTGGGCATCGAATTTAAATTCAACGATACCACCGTCCAACAGCTCAGCAGAAAGGCTTTTGCCTTGAAATAACATGCCTAGTCTCCTCAATTAAATGTCGGGTGAACAAATGTGCTTTTTTAGAGCGTGCTCTAATAATAGTTGATTGAGTGTGCCTTGAAAGAAATCGAAAAGCAAATTTTTTAAACAAGCGTTTAAATTGAGCGTATAAATCTCGAGAATAGTCTAAGCTGAATGTTAAAATAACAATTTGATACAAATCATAATTTCATAAACTTAACTCGTCTAAGTAAAAGATATAGAAACGCTGAACTTTCGCGTAGAATAGCGCTTTATCCTGAAATGCGACCATTAAATGAAACTTTCTACCAGGTTTAATACCCCCGAATATTTATTGCTGGCAATGGCCTTTATCATGCCACTGGTATTTTCTGTATGGATGGCGCTGTTAAATAACTTTGTTATCGAAAAAGCCCAGTTTACCGGCACAGAAATCGGAATTTTACAAAGCCTGCGAGAAATTCCCGGCTTTTTAGCCTTTACCGCCATTTATCTACTGCTGTTTATTAAAGAACAAAAACTGGCATTAATCGCACTAGGGCTAACCGCTTTTGGTGTGATGATCACCGGCTATTTTCCTCATGCATTAGGGCTCTACATCACTACCATTATCATGTCGATAGGCTTTCATTATTTTGAAACCATGAGCCAGTCACTAACCCTGCAATGGATTAATAAAGACAACACCGCGCATTTTATGGGACGTATGCTGTCGGCAAAATCCGCCGCTTCATTACTGGCCTACAGCAGTATTTGGCTGCTGATGGAATGGCAGTCCTGGTCGTATCAGGCTACTTACACATTATTTGGCGGTTTAGCGATAACCCTGACGCTATTGCTAGCGCTAACTTTTAAACAATTCCCTGTCAAAGCCGAACAGGAAAAGAAACTGATCTTGCGTAAACGATATTGGCTATTTTATGCCTTGACCTTTTTCAGTGGTGCTCGCAGGCAAATCTTTGTCGTGTTTGCCGGTTTTTTAATGGTAGAAAAGTTTCATTACAGCGTTGCCGATATCAGCGCGCTATTTTTGATCAATTATATTTTCAACTGGTTGTTTGCCGCCAAAATTGGCAAGTTAATCGGCATTATAGGTGAACGCAGAGTTTTACGCTTTGAATACATTGGCTTGATCGCCTTGTTTATCGCCTATGGTCTGGCAGATAATGCCACCTTTGCCGCAATATTATATGTGATAGACCACCTGTTTTTTGCCCTGGCAATCGCGATAAAGACCTACTTTCAGAAAATTGCCAAACCGGAAGATATCGCCGCCAGCGCTGGCGTCAGTTTTTCGATCAACCATATTGCCGCCGTCGTGATTCCGGTATTGTTAGGCATGGTCTGGGTAATGAACGCTTCGTTAGTTTTTTATGTTGGGGCAGGTTTTGCGTTTTGTTCATTGCTGTTATCCCAGCAAATCCCGGAGAACCCGAGTCAAGGTACAGAACTGCGTCGCCATGAATCCTTGGCAGCAAACTCATAATAGTTACTTTTCTATTCTATCGCCGCTCTTCGAGGTATAAGGACGTATTAATACCGTACATCCTGTCATCGCCGATCCTGTACATAAAAAAGCTGAGTAGTTAACTCAGCTTTTTTATGTAATACAATAATTGAAGTTATTTATTCGCTTCTAAAAACGCCAGAAATTCATCCGCCGGCATTGGCTTGGCATAGAAAAAACCTTGCACTTCGTCACATGCCAGCGATTTTAAATGCGCTTGCTGCTCTTCGTCTTCAATACCTTCAGCAATCACTTTTAAATTCATTTGCTTACCTAGATTAATAATAGTTTCAGCAATTATCGTATGCTCTGGCTTGGCAATGTCATTAACAAACGAGCGATCAACTTTTAACCTGTCTAACGGCAGTTTTTGCAAATAACTCAGCGATGAATAGCCAGTGCCGAAATCGTCCAGTGCAATACTAATACCCTGTTCTTTTAACTTCACTAACGCATCAATCACCATTTGAGGATCATCCATCAAAATATTTTCCGTGATCTCTAATTCCAGCTTGCTCGGCTGAATTTTATGCTTAGAAGTTGCATCAATAATGCTGTCGACAAAGTTTTCGCGTCTAAACTGTGGAATAGAAACATTCACCGAAATACCGACTTCGTTAAAGGCTTTTTCTTCCAGCACTTTAATTTGCTGACATGCCTGGTTGATCACCCAATCACCGATATCAATAATTAAACCTGAATATTCAGCTAACGGAATAAAGACCGCGGGTGAGACAAACTGACCATCGGCAGTGCGCCATCTTAGTAGCGCCTCTGCGCCGATCACCTTGCCTGAATGTAAATTGAGCTGCGGCTGATACCAAAGTTCGAGACGGTTATCAGCAAAGTCGGTTCGCAGCTGTCTGATCATCCCCAGACGCCACAGGGTTTGCTCTTCCATTTCCTGCTTGTAATAGACGTAATGCTCCTGGTTACTTTTCTTCGCCAGATTCAGCGCAATATTGATTTGATTCAACACCTTAACGCCACGAGCACCGGCATCCTGTTTTTCACATAAGCCAAAGCAGGCATTAATTGGCAGGTTCTGTTCACCCGCTGAAAACGGTTTAACAAACAGGGAATTAAGCTTTTCCGGATTAACTTCTTCTTTGGGTCCAATAATACCAAAGACATCGGCACCAACACGGGCAAAACGACAATGTTCACTCATTGCTTTCATCCGGCTGGTTACCGCCATCAATAGCTGATTACCTAAGTCCTGGCCTAAACCATCATTAATATCGCTAAAGTGATTAATATCAATAAGCCCTGCCACTAAATTCGCTTCATCACTCTGAGCAAAGCCATCAAGCAAGTTAACAAACTCCAGTCGGTTCGGCAGTTCAGTTAGCCAGTCTTTATAAGCGGCATCGCGTAATTTCTGAAATAAATGAACGTTTTCATAACCAATCGCGATATTGGTTAAGAACACTTCAATGAGTTGTTTTTGAATATCGCTTAATGCGGCATTTAGTGTCAGATGAATAACTGCACGGTAGCCGCCACTGGCAAGATAAAAGCTGGCGCTATCGCTATTAAAAATATGTTGTTTTTGCTGAAAACAATTTGCAACTAGCTGCTGAACCACATCATTAGATAACATTTCCAGCTTTTGATTATTAAGTACAGAAGAGAAGCCCTGCTGACCTAAAACATATAAGCTTAAATCGTCAGCACTATCGACAATTCCCTGGCCACGGGCACAAAAAACACTGGACTGGCTGTCACTGAGTACACTCAATTGCGCTAACACCCCTTCGGCATATTCGTGTACCGAATGTAATTCAAGCAGTTCGGCAGCGGCACCGACAATTTTTTCTAAGCCGGTGCGATTTTGAGTAACAGTATCAATTTGCTGATAAGAACGGATAGCAGCATAAACAGTAGTGACTAATTTTCGGCGGGTTAATTCAGTCTTCGTTTTATAGTCGTTAATATCATAATCTTTAATAACGCTTTCTTCCGGCGCATAACCCGGCTGACCAGTTCTTAGCACAATGCGAATATCCTGACGCAGCAAAGACTCACGAATATGTTTAACAACATTTAGCCCAGCATCGTCAGTTTCCATCACCACATCGAGCAGTACTAATACAATATCCTGATGTTGTTCAATCAGTTGACAGGCATCACGACCAGAATAGGCATGAAGATATTCCAGGCGTTTACCCAAAACGACCAGATCTGACAGCGCTAACTGGGTAACGGAGTGAATTTCAGGATCATCGTCAACGATTAACACTTTCCATGTATCACCGCCTGAGTCCTCTAGAATCTCGTCTTCATCGCTATCATCGATAAACAAAAAATCATCGTTTGTTTCTTCAGATGCCTGCATATATTCCTCGAAATAAGTAGACTACAAGCCACTCTATTCATGTGCTGATATTAAGAGTTAATCATTATAAATTAAACGCTTTCACTTACATAATAAAAGTGAGTGACAGAATATTCAACCTACAATGTCAAATTCACTCTTTAGTTCAAAAGTATGTTATCTATTTGTAAATAATAGGTGAATTTAACTTGATTGCCTATTTTTTATTTCGATGGCGCTTAACCGTAGACAAACAATGCAAAGCAAACGATACTGGTTAAATTAATAGGAAATAATATGGTTATTAGGATGTTAGCATGAAAATCACTAAGACATCTTCCACACCCCCTACGACAGTGGCAACGTCTGATACCAGCTCTTCGGTTATTTCAGCTGAAACCGTAGAGCCAACAGCAAGGACTCAACATAAAAATGCTAGTCCTTCTTCCCAAATGCAGTTGCTGGGGCTTGCCCGGCAATTTGTTATCGATGGCGCCTTAATGCAGGCCGATAAGCAACCACCGATAGAAGACAGGGCGAGGAAGAGAGAAAAGTTACTGCAACTGCGCAAACAGCAAAACCTGGAAAGCATCATTCAAAAGTCAGTGCAGTATTGCTCTGACAGTGAAGTGACAGATCGCGCCGATCAGGACTGGTTTAACAGTTTTACCCAGTTAGCAGAAGATGTCAGCAATAAAACCATGCAGGAGCTGTGGGCAAAAATTCTTGCTGGTGAAATTACCGTGCCCGGCAGCTTTTCATTAAAGTCACTAACAGCATTTCGCACTATGAGTATTAATGAAGCAAAACTGCTGTCAAAAGCCTGCTCACTGGCGGTTAAAGATCCCCATAATAAAAGCATGCGGATCATCTCTGGTGGTTCACAAACACCAGGACTGTTCAATTTTTTCAGTAAGAATAGGGAGCATAAGCTCAATTTAAGCAGCTTTGGCCTGTCATACTCAGAGCTGTTAACGTTGGCGGATAACCATTTGATCTTTATCCAGGAAGCAGAAACAACGCCGCAGGCAAAAGGAGAGTCGATTGCGCTGATTTATAATGGCGCGCCGTTAACGATCAAGGCGGCAAAAAATAACTGCTTATTAAGCTTTTATAAGTTTACTCCAATCGGCACTGAACTAGCGCAACTAATCGCCGACAACCCAAACAGCAAGTATTTAGCAACAATCAAACAAGAACTAGCCAGTTTGTTCAATATCAATTAAGCACTGTTCCTGTGCGTCCATGCACCCACGGCATTGCCTACATGAACATAGGTACTTAGCGTGAGCAGAACGCGGAAGCTGTTAACTTCCGGCTTTTTACCGATACGACAACAAATTAGATACCATCACCGTCAGTATGCAGGCCACATTCGCGCTGCATTCCTGAGAACCTGGTTTCGCTTTCATCCATGCCTAAAGTTAACGGCTGGGTACTGTGAGTATCGCCAACGGAAACATAGCCTTTATCCCATAGCGGATGATACGGCAAGCCGTGCTTGGTTAAATATTGGTGAACATCTCGGTTGCTCCAGTCGATGATCGGATGAACCTTAAATCGACCTCGTAAAATGCTGACCACAGACAAACCTTCGCGGTGCGACGATTGCTGACGGCGAATACCGGAAAACCAGGTACCGGCATTAAGCTCAGTTAAGCCGCGCTCTAAAGGTTCAACCTTATTACGACGGTTATAAGCCTTTAATGATGCTTCATCCTTTGTCCATTCCTCGCCGTATTTTGCCAACTGCCAGGCGGCACTTTCTGTTGCACTGTACACCTTTAAGTTTAGCTTTAAGCGCTCAGTTAACTGTTCGATAAACTGATAGGTTTCCGGAAACAAATAGCCGGTATCGGTTAACAACACAGGAATATTGGCATCCACTTGCGTCAACATATGCAGCATCACCGCCGACTGAATACCAAAACTTGACGACAGCACAAATTGAGACGGCAAATTTTCCATCGCCCATTCTACCCGCTGAGTCGCACTTTGCGCTTCCAGTTGCTCATTCCATTGTTTTAACCAGGGTTCTGGTAAAGACGCAGGAAAGCGATTGTTGATCACATTGGGTGACGCAGACGCTGTTAGATTAGTCATAAAAGTCTCGCTTACTGACTTTTACTTCCGCAATAATGCCGGCACGTATGGTAAAGTCACCAAAACCCTCGCCAGTTTCACGTTCAGCTACCCAGCGCGCCACTAAAGCGTCAATTTCCGTCAGAATATCCTGTTCACTTAAATTTTCTTTATACATTTTCGGCACTCGGGTACCGGCAATATTTCCGCCTAAATGCATGTTGTATTTACCTGGTCCTTTACCCACTAAACCAAGTTCCGCCAGCATGGCGCGGCCACAACCATTAGGACAGCCAGTAACCCGTAAAATAATACGCTCATCAGCAATACCATGTTTTGCTAATACCCCTTCAACATTATCCACTAACCCCGGCAAGTAACGCTCAGCTTCTGCCATCGCCAACGGACAAGTAGGAAACGCGACACAGGCCATCGAATTCTTACGTTGTTCACTCACTGTGGCATCCATTAAGCCATATTGCTTTGCGATAGCTTCAATTTCAGCTTTGCGTTCGCTAGCAACCCCAGAAACAATTAAATTTTGATTGGCGGTAATACGAAAATCGCCTTGATGCACTTTAGCAATTTCGGCTACGCCAGTTTTTAACGGTTTACCCGGATAATCAAGGATGCGACCATTTTCAATAAACAATGTCAGGTGGTGTTTACCATCTACCCCGTCTACCCAACCAATGCGATCGCCACGTTCAGTAAACTGATAAGGCCGCGTTGATTCAAATTCTTTACCGGCACGCTTTTCAACTTCGGCTCTAAATACTTCGATACCAACACGATCTAACGTATACTTGGTTTTGGCATTTTTTCGCTCGACACGGTTGCCCCAATCACGTTGGGTAGTGACAACAGCTTCAGCAAATTTCAATGTATCTTCAATCGCTATGTAACCAAAGTCATCCGCTTTACGAGGGTAGGTCGCTTTATCGCCGTGAGTCATCGCCAACCCACCACCAACAAGCACATTAAAACCAACTAATTTGCCATTTTCTTCAATCGCGACAAAATTCAAATCGTTCGCATGAAGATCGACATCATTAAGCGGAGGAATAACTACAGTGGTTTTAAATTTACGTGGCAAATATGTACGACCTAGAATAGGCTCGTCTTCTTTACCTGTACTATCAATTTTTTCCGCATCTAACCAAACTTCGGCATACCCATGTGCTTTTGGCATAAAGTGTTCACTAATTCTTTTCGCCCATTCATGCGCTTGCTGATGCACTTGAGACTGATAAGGGTTCGAAGTACATAATACGTTTCTATTCATATCAGCGGCAGTACCTATAGTATCAATTCCTATACTATTGAGTGCTTTATGCACTTTTTTGATGTTGGGTTTTAAAATACCGTGGTATTGAAACGTTTGGCGTGTTGTTAAACGTACGCTACCATACATAGTGTATTCGCTTGCCCATTGATCGACACCAAGCCACTGTTTAGGCGTAATGATACCTCCAGGTAAACGAGCACGAAGCATTAAGCTATGCAGCGGTTCTAGTTTTTGTTTTGCACGCTCTGCACGAATATCCCTATCGTCTTGTTGATACATGCCATGAAAGCGTATTAATTGAAAATTATCACCAGTCATTCCGCCTGTTGTTTGATCTTGTAAGTCTTGTGCAATAGTGCCACGTAAGAAGTTACTTTCGCTTTTTAATCGTTCGTTATCAGACAATTTACCTTCAACGATCAAAGGGCCAGGTGCTTGAGTTGTATCAGTCATTAATATACATCCTTCTGATAACGCTTAGCGTCACGTAAATCTTTTAAGTATTGCTGTGCTTGTTCGGCGGTTTTATTGCCTTGCGCTGAGATGATCTCAACTAACGCGGCTTCAACATCTTTTGCCATCCGGCTCATATCACCACAAATATAGAGGTGTGCGCCATTTTCTAGCCAGGCAAAAACTTGCTCGGCGTTTTCACGCAACCTGTCCTGAACATAGATTTTTTCTGCCTGATCGCGAGAAAATGCCAGATCCAACTTAGTCAATAGGCCGGATTTTAAGTAAGCCTGCCATTCCACCTGATAAAGGAAATCTTGGGTAAAAGTTTGATCGCCAAAGAATAGCCAGTTTTCCCCTTCGGCTTCCGTCGCTTCACGTTCTTGTAAAAACGCCCTAAATGGCGCAATACCGGTACCTGGACCAATCATGATCACCGGGGTATTACCATCAGACGGCAATCTGAAGTTATCATTATGTTCAATAAACACTTTCACTTCGCCACTTTCTTCCAGGCGTTTACCTAAAAAGCCTGAAGCTCCGCCGTTACGAATGCGATCATTTGCCTGATACTCCACCAGGCCAACGGTTAAATGTACTTCATTGTCTACTTCCGCCTGACTCGATGCGATGGAATATAAACGCGGGGTGATTTTACGCAGTGCTTCAACAAAGACCTGGGCACTCACTTTGGCAGGAGCCGCTTTAACGACATCAACTACTTGATGATTTGCCGCATATTCACGCGTGGCACTT
Organism: uncultured Thalassotalea sp.; assembly: GCA_964620605.1. Lineage (GTDB taxonomy): Bacteria > Pseudomonadota > Gammaproteobacteria > Enterobacterales > Alteromonadaceae > Thalassotalea_E. The sequence goes on along the minus strand of CAZUHQ010000010.1, from coordinate 28,677 downwards.
TTATCGGCCGCTAATGCTAATAACGCTTTGTTTTTCGACTGCTCTGCCCAAAAACTAACAAAATTCACTGAAGTTTGCGTAATTTCCAGCTTTGAGGTTAATGCGTCTTTTAAACTCAAGCTTTCACCAGCTAGCTCAATCTGAACATTGGCAGCAAAACCGAGTTCACTGATTAACTCTCCAACAAGCTCAACATCATTTTCAAACCAGACACCCAGTGCATCACCCGGTTGATAACTCAGGCCTGAATCGCCCAAGTCAATTTCAATATGACGAACATCTTTATTAGAGTCGCGGCCAGTAATTTTCTGGCTAACACTTAATTCCGCAGTGTATGGATTTTGCTTAGTGTATTGACTCACCGCACCAACCGTAGGCATAGCGACAACGTTAGAAACAGCGGTAGCCTCACCCAACATCTCTTTCGCTTTAGCGACAATATCGCTGGACCAAGCATTAGCGGCATCTTGATAATCGACATCACAATCAACCCGTGGTGCGATTTGTTTAGCACCAAGTTTAGCAAGATACTCGTCAAAATCTTTACCAGTTTGGCAGAAAAACTCATAACTGGTATCACCTAAGGCCAAAACACTGTAATGCAGATGATCTAACTTAGGCGCTTTCTTTGACGATAAAAATTCATGAAATGCAATGGCATCATCAGGTGGTTCGCCTTCACCGTTAGTGCTGGCAACAATCAACAGATGAGTAACATTTTTAATACTTTTGGGCTTAAATTCGCCCATGCTTTTACAATCAACGGTTAAGCCCTGCGCCTGCGCCTGCTCAGCCAATGCTTTTGCCACACCTTTGGCATTACCAGTTTGCGAACCAAATAAGATGGTTAGCGTGGATGATACTTGAGTATTAGCTGCTACCGGTAAAGCCGACGACGAAGCGCCTTCGGCTTTGGCCGCCAAATAGCCACTTGCCCAGGCAAGTTGCAACGGAGAATAACTTCCGATGGTTTGCTGTAACGACGCCAGCTGATTGGCATCTAGCATAGTCTGATTTAGATTTTGTTGATTTGGCAACATAGTATCAATTCGCCCATTTCAAAATAATGGTGCAAATATAGACGCTGCCCTTTTAAAACAAAAAGAATATAAACGGCTTTTTTATTCCAAAATGGAATGAAAATTATAATAACAGTGCTAAGTCTCTGAGATTTGGTAGAACTATTCGCGAATAATCGTTTTGCAAATATAGTCGCTGTCACAAATATAATCGCTATCGCTAAAGTTATCATTTCGGCCGGATAAGTGCGTCAGAGTAAGAAAAAGCTTTGCTTGGGCTAAATCGCCCGCTTAAGAGAACGGTATTAATTTTAATCTTTTCTCAGTGCTGGTAAGTGATATAAATTTGATATTTATATAAAAAATTAGGCATTGCTGGGGCAAAACTCCCGACATAGTTGGCTACGGTGAATCCGATAAATCTATAGCGCCCTATGATAAAGCATTTTTTGCTAACTGGTTAAAAGACTTCTTGCTGGCACTTAATATTCATAAAGCACATATAGTCGGTTTGTCTCAGGGTGGAGCAATTGCCCTCCAGTTTGTCCTAGATAATCCGGAGATGGTTGATAAGCCGGTACTGGTAGATGCCGGTGGACTAGGTGCTCGGCCGTCTTTTTCCTCTCTTTTGGCTATGCTGTGGATGAACAATTTTCCATCGCAAACGGCAAGTCAATTTAATTCTCGCTTCTTATTATTTGATCCTAAAGCCGGGATGCCAATCATACGGGCTACTCCATCGAAGTACTTAACAGCAAAGGCGGTAAGCATGCGCTTCAGTACGGCCGAGGAGCCGCAGTATCACCTATCCCGGAACATTTGCTTGCTCAAATCACCGCAGAAACCTTGATTGTATGGGGAGCAGATGATCGACTGTTTGCCAGCGAACATGACAAAGCCGCAGCTAAGATAATGCCAAATGCGAAGTTTACTGCGATTAAAAACGCCCGGCACTTGCCGCAGATCGATCAGCCAGAGATCTTTAACAATACTCTCCTTGAGTTTTTAATAAAGCCTCAAGAACCCGATGGACACTAGAAAAAAAGGGTAGCACAAGCTACCCGAAAAATTTGCTCGTTAATGATCTTGTCACTTAAATCATTAAAGCGCAGCCTGATTGTCCTAGTAATTCACCAGAGAGTTCACTTCTATTCAGACAACTATTAATTACACCTAACTACACCCTGCCCCATCCTTGAAAAGCTTGAATTAAATGTAATTAGTGGCCAACCGATAATGACAAAATATTCACTATTTTTGTATAAATATTTAAATATAGCTTATAACCTTTGGTTAATAACATTCAGGTAATTATTAATCGGCTAAGCTAATTCACCACTGGTTAAGCATCAAACACTTGCTCGGCAATATATTCCGCAATCGCTAAACTCGAGGTTAGACCAGGTGAGTCGATGCCAAATAGATTGACTAGACCTGGCAGGCCATGTTGACTCGGCAGCTGAATATTAAAATCACAAAACCCATCGTTTTCACCTTGTAATTTCGGACGAATGCCTGAATACGCCGGTTGCAATTTATCTTTTTTCACCCGGGGAAAGTACTTTCTAACCGCCAGATAAAACTTATCGCGCAGCTGCTCAGACACCTGATAATCAATGGAATTGATATATTGAGTGTCGGGGCCAAATTTTAGCTGGCCGCCGATATCCAATGAAGCGTGAATGCCCAAACCATTGGCTTCTGGGATCGGATAAATCAAATGGCTAAACGGGCTGACACCTGAATAGGAAAAATAATGGCCGCGGCAAAAATGCAATTTAGGGATCAAAGTACCTGGCATAGTACTGATGCTTTTCGCCACCTTAGTGCCGTGCAATCCACCACTATTGATCAGTAACTTGGTAGTTAACTGAACCGGTTCATTAACACTTAAGATATTTACCCTAAAGCCTTGACCATCCGGTTCAGCCGATAACAGCTCAGAGTTTGCGACAAACAATCCGCCCTGATGCTCAAACTGGCCAAGCAAGCTTTGCATATAGCTGTGAACATCGATGATACCGGTCGAAGGCGATAATAAGGCTGTACCTGCTGCTAATTCCGGCTCCAATGTTTTAAGTTCCCGCTGTGAACGCCACACCAGATCATCAACACCATTTTTTTCGGCAATAGAAATCGTTTTAGCTAAAAATTCTTGTTCGCTGTCATTATGGGCGACCAACAACTTACCCAGTCGCCGATAGGGAATATGCATTTTTTCACAGTAACTATATAACGCCAGCTTGCCCCGAACGCAAAGTTTTGCTTTTAAACTTCCCTGCGGATAATAGATGCCGGCATGGATCACTTCACTGTTACGGCTACTGGTTTCTTCACCAAAGTGGCCATTTTTTTCAATTAACAGTACCTTTTTATAATGTTGAGTAAACTTGGCAGCAATGGCCAAGCCAACCGCCCCGGCACCGACAATAATAGCGTCAAAATGCTCCATTTCTTTCCAAACACCAGCGACCTTAGTTTATACATAAGCTTAAGCATATTTTTATTTCGCGATTAATGCTATAAATTGTCAATCAAAAATGATGAGAAGTTCTATGAAAAGCCGTATATCTGTCTTTTTACTGCTAGCAATAAGTTTATTTTCAACATCCAGTTGGGCGCTTGGAAAACTCGGTCATCAAGTGGTGTGCCAGCTAAGCTTTGAACTATTAATGCCAGCTAACCAGCAAAAAATTACTCAACTATTAGCAGCGTTGCCAGTAAAAGATCAGGCAACGATTAATCGCTATAACCACCAACCGAAGCAAAAGATAATCAGCTTTGCCGAGAGTTGTACTTGGCCAGATGCAATAAAAAGAGAAGATAATTTTGTCCAGTTTAAATCCTGGCATTATCTCAATGTTGCCAGAAATCGCACCCGTATTGATAAAGACAGCTGCCAGCAAGACTGCCTCACTCAGGCAATTACCTATCATCAACAACAGTTGAACAAAGCTCAGGATAAATATCAGCAAGTCATGGCATTAATGTTCTTAAGCCATTGGCTTGGCGATATTCATCAGCCATTACATGTCAGCTTTGCCAGTGATTTAGGTGGCAATAAAAACAAAGTGATACCCGCAGTTGGTCGCTGTGAAAGTCTGCACTGGTACTGGGATGAATGCCTGCTTTACCCATTAGATAAAACAAAAGAAGGTTTTGACTATAGTGTATTTAAACACACACTGATTAGCGAATTACGCACTGCGTTAAAGCAAGCGCCAATTCAGCAATGGCGCAACAGCTCTGTCATTGACTGGGCTAATGAATCTTTGGCGATTGTCAGAAATGATGCGCTGCAATATTGCCATAATAGCGGTAAGCTGTGTCAGTCAAACCAGGACTCTACCATTACCTTGAGTGATGACTATCATCAAAAATATCAGGCGCTGTTAAAGCAACGCATAATGCAGGCTGCGGTGAGACTCAGCGAGATGCTTAATAGCAGTTTATAATCTTAAACCATATATTTTTTCTATATATGGTTTCCTACTTTCCCTATCTCTTGTTTCATGCAGTCGTGTACATATGCGCTCCTGTTCATCCATGAACCCGCGCTATTGCCTACATCCTGTACATAAAAAACCCAGCGTCTTGCGCTGGGTTTTTATTTAAAGCTAATCTCAAAATTACTGAGTAGCAGCATCACCGACTTTCGCAGGTTCTTCCGCTTTTTGAATTTCTAATAATTCAATTTCAAATTCCAATACTGAGTTACCAGGAATGCGTGGTGGATTACCAT
>CAZUHQ010000010.1:0-23906 GCA_964620605.1 uncultured Thalassotalea sp. | reverse complement strand
CCTCAATTACCATTTGGTCCGTACGCTAAATCAGATGGAATAGTGAATTTATACTTAGAACCAACAGACATTAGCTGTACACCTTCCGTCCAGCCAGCAATCACGCGATTTAACGGAAATACCGCCGGTTGGTTACGACTATATGAACTGTCAAATTCTTCGCCATTTAAGAAAGTACCACGGTAATGCACTTTTACCGTATCAGTCGCTGCTGGCTTTTCACCTTCGCCTTCAGTTAACACTAGATATTGAATGCCAGATTCAGTGACCTGAACCCCTTCTTTCTTCGCATTCTCTTCAAGGTATTTTTGACCTTCTGCTAAGCTTGCTTCCGCCGCTTTGCTCGCCAATTCTTGCTGTTTAGCTTTCATGGTTTGTTCAAGATTCATCATCAAGGCTTGAATTTCTTCTTTCTCAATCACAGATTTACCCGCTAAGCTGTCTTTAAAACCACGAAGGATCAAAGCTTGATCTAAGGTTAGCCCCATTTCTTCCTGTTTAGACAAGTTGCGCTCTGTGAACATACCAATAGATGCCCCTAACCCATACGCTTGTTTTTGCACTTCGGTGTCTAATACTGGCGCTTTTTCTTCTTGTTTAGCTTCTTGCTGACAACCAATGACAGAAACAAGAGCCATTGCCACTAAAGTGGGTTTAAACAATTTCATTTAATTCTCCGTTAAGGTTCATTTTAGCTTTGAAGATTTTCAAAGTTACTGTGCGATACACATGTGTAAAAAAAGAACTTATACTAACGGTAAATGTAAGCTGATAAAAGCATAAAATGTTGACTATTTGTAAACAGCAAAAATATAAGGTTTTTTTAGCCCTCATCTGCCTAACTTTACTCGCCTGCCAACCAGCTGGAAAAAAACCAACAATCCGCTGGCAACATGCAGTTGAAGGCGCCTATGCCGCCAATATTTCTAATGACGGCACCTTAAGCGTAGTATCTTCCATTCATCATGGTATCAGTTTATGGAATATCGAAAATAACGCGTTAAAATTCAACTGGTCACAACAACAAGATACCGCCGACAACCTGGTGCTGGGCGTTGATATTGCCGACAATAACAGCCATGTATTAACCGCCAGCCGAACCAATTTTTCGCTGTGGAATGCCAGCAATGGCCAATCTGAAGGCTACTGGCAGATCGACAGCTCCAATATTCGCGATATCGCACTCGCCAATAACGGCAAGTATATTTTAATCGGCAAGAGTGACGGCAAGGTGATACACCTGACACCGAAAACCGGACGCCGCATTGAATTTCTCGGCCATCAGGAAAAGATCAATTCCGTCGACATGTTACCTAACGGTCGGGTTGCCATCTCAGGCTCTAACGACTTTGTCGCCTATGTTTGGGATACCGAAACCGGACAAGTGATCTATCGCTTTAATCACCCGAGCCGGGTAACTATGGTGGCATTAGATCCACAAGGGCGCTTTGCCTTTACCGCCGACAGCAAAAAATCAGCCAATATTTGGAACTTAACCACAGGTAAATTAATCAGCCAGCTAAAATATACCAACCGTCAAGAAGTGTTTAGCGCAGTGCAGTTTTCTAAAGACGGCCAATTTTTGGTTACAGGAGCACCTTCGCGTAAAGTCAGTATCTGGCAAGTGGCGACCGGCAAACGCCTTGATAGTTGGCGCGTGACGCCACGTGATGATATTCGTCCCGCCGGAGCGGTTGTTTATAGTGTCGCTTTTAGCGATAATGGTCTGATAATCACCGAATCATCCTCCGGATACGCAGAAATATGGCCAACCAGCCTTCTTTAACCGCAGAACAATTAATGCAAAGTATCGAAGCGCTGGAGTCGAGAAATGCTTTTCAAGACGACGTTATCGAGCAGCTCAACCATGAGTTGGCGATACATCAGGAAGAAATCACTAACCTAAAGCTACAGTTAAAACTGATTGCCACCCGGTTAAAAGAAAACCAGCCAAACAGTATCGGCAAGCAGGAAGACGAGCCGCCACCACCGCATTATTAATCCAATTGGCTATTGTTTAAATACGCCGATCACTTGTTCGTGCTGGCGCACCGCTTTTTCTACCTGTGCTTCCGGCTGGGTCATCTTCTCACCACAATTAACACAAGTGACGGTTTCCACATCATTTTCCCTGGTTAACGCCATAGTGTCCATCGCCTGACATTTAGGGCATACCGCCCCAGCGATAAATCGTTTTTTCACTATTACTCCCAATTTCGGTTAATCTAGCCATATAGTGATATTTTACCTTGAATAACCATCATAGGAAAAGCGACAATAGCGACGTTTACCCATTATCAGGATTTTTCATGATCACCGCTGTCGATTTAAGCTTAGACCGAGGCATTAAAAACTTAATCAATTCTTCGAGCTTTACCATACATCCGAACCATAAAGTAGGTTTAGTGGGTGCCAATGGCTGTGGCAAATCTTCGTTATTTGCCGCGTTATTAGGGCAATTGCAACCGGATGCTGGTGAATTATCCATGCCAAGCAGCTGGAAAATAGCAACAGTGAAACAGGAAACACCGGCACTGGAAAAATCCGCATTAGAATATGTTATCGATGGCGATCAGGAATTTCGCACGCTGGAGCTGCAACAGGAACAGGCGAGAGCCGACAACAATGGCAACCTGGAAGCGACCATCATCAACCAGATAGATACTATCCAGGGTTATAGCTTACCGGCCAGAGCAGGAGAGTTATTGCATGGCCTCGGCTTTTTACAGGAACAATTAACCAGCCCGGTGAAAGATTTTTCCGGTGGCTGGCGAATGCGACTCAACCTGGCACAGGCATTGATCAGCCGCTGTGATTTATTATTGCTGGATGAACCGACTAACCATTTGGATCTGGATGCAGTGATCTGGCTGCAAAAATGGCTCAAACGCTTTAACGGCACTTTAGTTCTAATTTCTCACGACCGAGATTTTCTCGACGATGTCGTCGGCCAGATCCTCCATATCGAGCAGCAGCAGGCGAAACTTTACAGCGGCAACTACAGCGCCTTTGAACGCCAGCGCGCCGAACAATTAGCACAGCAAGATGCTCAGTATCAGAAGCAACAAAAAGAAATTGCCCATTTAACCTCGTTTGTCGATCGCTTTCGCGCTAAAGCCAGTAAAGCAAAACAAGCACAAAGTCGGTTAAAACGTTTACAAAAACTCCCGGATCTCGCCCCTGCCCATGTTGATAGCCAGTTCACTTTTAGCTTTGAAAAACCAGACTATATGCCTTACCCGCTGTTATCGTTAGAACAAGCTGATTGTGGTTACAGCCAGCAGATTAAAATACTGAGCCAAACCAATATTTCTTTAGTGCCCGGCAGTCGCATCGGCTTGCTCGGGCGAAACGGCGCAGGTAAATCAACACTTATCAAGTCACTGGCCGGTGATATTCACTTGCTCGGCGGCACAAGATATTGCGCACAGGAACTTTGCATCGGCTATTTTTCCCAGCACCAGCTGGAGCAGTTACATATGTCGTCCAATGCCATTGAACACATTATTCGTGCCAAGCCGGAATTTGGCGAATTACAGGCAAGAACATTTTTAGGTCGCTTTGGCTTTAGTGGCGATCAGGCATTATCAGCGGTACAAACTATGTCTGGCGGTGAAAAGGCAAGGCTGGTACTGGCGCTAATCGTCCTGAATAAACCGCAATTATTACTGCTGGACGAACCGACTAACCATCTTGATTTGGAAATGCGCCAGGCACTGGTACTGGCATTACAGGAATTTAACGGCGCAATTATTTTAATTGCTCATGACAGGTACTTATTAGAGTCCTGCGTTGATGAATTTTATTTGGTCGCCAACGGTAAGGTCAGCGAATTTTCCGGCGATATTGACGATTACCAGCAATGGCTCAATGACGATAAAAAAGTCAATTTCCAGGGAGAAAAAAGCAGCAGTTCTGAACCTAATATCGATAAAAAACAGCAACGCAAGCAACAGGCAGAATTGAGAAAGCAAGCGGCACCGTTAAAAAAACAGGCACAGCAATACGAACAAAAAATCACCAAATGGCAGCAGGAATTGGCTCAAGTCGAACAAGTATTGGCAGACAGTGAAATTTATCAGGAGCAGCATAGATCCCAACTTGCCGAACGGCTAAAACAACAAGCCAAACTCAAGCAGCAGATTGAAGAGAATGAAGTGCACTGGCTTGAATTAGAAGAACAAATTGAAGAAATAATGTCACAACAATAAATTCCCTTGCTACACTTAACGATAATAAATGGATAATCAACAAAATAGATAAACACTGGGTGCCTTATGAAAAAATTACAACAAGCAGTACTGGTTCTTGCACTGGCTTCAAGTGCATCAGCTTTGAGTTTTGACGGCGATTTGGAATTAGGTATTTTTCAACTAAACCGTGGAGAATTTAAAGCGGCGATTGCCGAATTTGAACCTTTGCTCGCCGAACAATATGCCCCGGCGCAATACCAGATGGCAATGATACATTTAAATGGCTGGGGAGTGAAAAAAGACCCGCAAAAGGCGTTTGAATTATTAACGCTTGCCGCCGCGCAAAATTATCCAGACGCCCTATTTGCATTATCTGTGATGTACAGTGAAGGCGAAATAGTCGATAAAGATCTCAAAACCGCGTTCACCCTGATGGAAAAAGCCGCCAATAAAAACCTTGCCAGTGCCCAGTTTAACTTAGGAGTGATGTATGCCGACGGCATCGGCGTCAACGTCAACTCAAAAAAAGCGGTCAACTGGTATGAAAAAGCAGCAAGACAGAACTACACACTTGCACAATTTAATTTAGCGTTAATGTATTTTGAAGGGCGCGGGGTCAAAAAAAGCCTGAACAAGTCTTATGTCTGGAACTATATTGCTGCGAAAAGCGGTTATGAGCCGGCAGCAAAAAGTCGAGACATGGATGAACATAAGCTCAGCATCGAAGACATACAAACCGGGCGCGAACAGGCAGAAACGCTTCATAAACAAATTCTTGAACAAATCGACCTGAGGGCGAAAAAAGCCAGCGAATTAAGCTATTAGCTTGCAATACGCTCACCCAAACAAATAGAGAGAAAATTATTACCGAATATTGATCTGTATCATCTCACCCTTGCTTATCCGGGATAAAATAAACCTACAATTTATGTGGTATTTTTCTGGTTAAGTAAGGGGCTTGTGATGAACTTATTAAATATGCTGATAAATGATCCTATAGTGCCAACTTCTTTTATCGGTTTAGCAATTGTTCTTGGTATCTGTGGTTTTTATGTCTATTATTTTTTAAAAAATATTAAAGACAATCAATAATCACCATTCAACATAAAAGGCCAATAACTAAACAGAACAGGTTACCCCAAGAAACACTAACCTGTTCATAACTCTGATTGTTTATTTTGTGACCAACGCGACGTTTTCTGCTATACTTTAAGCCGCATGTATAAGTGATAAGCAGTGCTTAACATAGATTAAAGGGGTTCACTATGACACTTGCCATTAATCAGACTTCTCCTTCGCTGAGTATTATCGACCGGCTTAATAAAGAGCGGGAAGATAAAGACGAAAAGCTCGCCTCGGGTAAACGTATTAACAGTGCCGCCGACGATGCAGCGGGTTTACAAATAGCCAGCCGGCTGACCTCACAAATCAACGGCAACCAGCAACTCAGTTATAACGCCCAAGATCAAGTTAATATCAACAATGTTCAGGAAGGACAACTCGCCTCTATTGCTGAAGGATTGCAGCGCGCCAGTGTGCTATCCGTTCAGTCAGGCAATCCTTTAGCTGACAGCAGTGCGATCCAAGGAGAATTTGACCAGATCACCGAACAGGTGAATGCCATTGCAGGTGAAGCATTAGGAGACCCAAATTTTCTTGCCGGACTTGACGCCAGTGATCCGGCAACCACACAAGCGGCACTAGAAACGGCATTAGGCACTATCAATGAAAATGCTAGCGCATTAGGTGCCGACAGTAATACCTTAACCAGTCAGGCGGCCAGCTATGACACTACCCGAGTCAATGTATCAGCATCGCGCTCTCGCATTGAAGATACCGACTTTGCCAAAACCAGCGCTGAGCAGCAACAAGTCAACACTTTATTGCAAACCGCGATCATCAATAAAAAAGACGAAGAGTCACGAAAAGGCTTATTAATTAATCAACTCATTTAATTTCAACCTCAGCTAAGAAAAAAGCCTACATCAGTAGGCTTTTTTGCAATTAGAGGATAAAATTCTTCTTCATTCATTCAACGGCAATATTGCAATGATTATTCCTTATCAATCGCTAGAACCCGCAACCCTTAATGCCATTATTGAAAGCTTTATTTTACGGGAAGGCACGGATTACGGTGAGCAAGATATTGTCTTTGAAGATAAGATTGCACAAGTTCACCTGCAACTTGTGCAACAACAAGTCGTACTGGTGTATTCTGAACTATATCAAACGGTCAATATTTTACCGGCAGAGCAATTTAACACTCAGCAAGTTACTGCTGAATAAAGCTCAGGGTAAAATTTACCGGCACCGTGTGGCTGATACTGGGCAAATGCGCCAGTTCCATCAACTTATTAATGCCGGCAACTAGGTTAAAATCTTGTGCTTTGACTAATAATGGCGCAACACTGGTGACTAAAAATCCATTTGCGGTTTTAGTCACTAATACATCAAGGCTCACCGCCTGACGCTGACCATGTAGATCTATAGTGCCATTCAAAGTGAGTTGCTGACTGTTAGCCGAGATTAGCTGCTGTAAAGTCTTACTCTCTAATTGGGCAGAAAACGTCGCCTGAGGAAAGTCCGCAATCTCAAACAAATGTTCTTTCATACGCTGATCTCGAATCGCAATACTTGTATCAACGCTGGTCAAATCTATAATGAGTTTCACTTCGCCCTGCTTAGAGACACTGGCATTCACTTGATGAAATTTATGATTTTCTGCAATATGTTGTTTTTTAAAGGTGGTAAAGCTAATCACTGAAGCTTGATTATCTAACTGCCAGTTGGCAAACACCGGAAATGCCAATATTAAGGTGCTAAGCCAAATTAATTTTTTCATTACTATTCCTTTATTGCGGTTAATTTATCTTTGTGCCCGATGTGGGCGAATAATTTTTTTCCATGGGATCTGCGATGAACCTAAGGAGATAAAATCAGGATTAATCAAACCTTCCCTTTGATTATATGACAGCTCAGCAAACTCACTGTCTAAAATCGTGCCTCCCGCCTGTTCTAAAATGCATTGGCTGGCACCAGTGTCCCACTCACCGGTTGGGCCAATACGCAAATAACAATCAGCACCACCTTCGGCAATCAAACAGTTTTTCAGGGAACAGCTGCCAAGGGCAATATGCTGATAATCATAATCATCACTTAAATATTGCGCCATTAGGCTTAGCTGCTGACGCCGACTAATGGCAACCTTGATCTTTCTTTGTCCATCATAAGGTGCCACTTTAATGGCATGGGTTTGTTTAATATTTTCTTTAAAGGCGCCTAATTGCTTTTGCCCAAAATAAGTTAATTGGTGATCCGGGGCGTGAATAACGCCAATCGCTGGCCAGCCATTTTCCACTAATGCGACATTAACGGCAAAATCCCCACTGCCAATAATAAATTCGCCGGTGCCATCAATAGGATCAAGCAACCAGTACCTTTGCCATGACTGACGTTGGTTTAGCGGCAACGCACCAACCTCTTCAGAAATAATCGGAATATCCGGTGTTAACCTTTGCAATTCATCCATCAGCACATTATTGGCGGCAATATCAGCACTGGTTACCGGGCTGTTATCTTCCTTGATCTCCGATGAATAATCACCGCGGCGATAATGTTTCGCCACTTCCACGCCTGCTTTTTTACTGGTGTCGATAGCTATCGCTAACAACTGCTCTAAATTCATTATTCGCTCTTTAATTTGTCGATAACTAACATCAAGGCTGCAATGCTACGGGCTTCATTAAAATCCGGATGCGCTAACAACGCTTGATAATCACTAAGTCGCCATTTAATGACATCCAAAGGTTCCGGCTCATCTCCCGGTAGTTTTTCTGGAAATAAATTATTGGCGATAAATATTTCCATCGTGCCGGAAAAAAATGCTGGCGCCATGGCCAGGGTATGTAATGGCACTAACTCTCTGGCACCAAAACCTATTTCTTCCTTTAATTCTCGATTAGCAGCAGCAATGGCTTGCTCATCCGGGTCGATCAATCCTTTAGGAAAGCCGAGTTCATAGCTATGAGTGCCCGCACAATACTCTTTTACTAACAGTATAGTGTCTTTATCCACCAAAGGAACTATCATCACCGCACCTCGCCCGGCTCCTTGCATTCGCTCATAGGTACGCCCCACGCCATTGCTAAATTTCAGCTCCAATTGCTCGATGGCAAAAAGCTGACTTTTGGCAACTTGCTTGCGCTGTAAAATTTGGGGTAAGGCTTTTTTTTCATCCATAATATGAGTCAAATAAACAGAATATTTGAGAACTGGTCACTAAGATTAGATATACTTCTATAATAAGTTGTTTCACTAGGAAAAATCTATGCTTGATTGGTCAAAAATTTCAACTGTTTTACTCGATATGGACGGCACTATTCTTGATTTACATTTTGACAATCATTTTTGGTTGGAACATTTACCAAAACGCGTCAGTGAGCAGGATAATATTTCGCTCGCTCAAGCAAAAGAAAAGCTGCAACAACAGTATCAGGAAGTTGCCGGCACTATTGGCTGGTATTGCCTGGATTACTGGGCAGAGCAAACCCAACTACCTATCGCCATGCTAAAACGCGAGGTGCAGCATTTAATCCAGTTGCGCAACGATGCCCAGCAATTCCTGATAGCTTTAAAAGCAACCGGACGTAAAGTGATTTTGGTCACTAATGCCCACCCGGAGAGCTTGTCGCTAAAAGTAGAGCGCACCCAATTAGATAAGTATTTTCACAAGCTCTACTCGACCCATGAATTTGGCGTTACTAAAGAATCGCAGGAATTATGGCAAAGACTGAAGCAAAAACAGCCGTTTGATCTTGATTCAACCCTGTTCGTTGACGACAGTCTGGATATTCTGGCCTCAGCCAAAGAGTTTGGTATCAAGCATTTACTGGCGGTGGCGAACCCGGACAGTCACCAAGCGCCAAGAGATATCAAGGATTTCCCGGCAATCACCGACTTTAACGATCTGGTCGATGATATTAATGCCTTTAAGTTTAATCCAAACGCCTTAGAATCTTAACCGATAGCGTCCCTGGTTATCCGGGCGTCCTAAAAATGGTATCAGTTGGCGAATTTCTTGTGGCATTTGTTCATTAGGCGTTAAATAACCATCGCCTGAGACTCGGCCACCACGACCGATATAAGCGCTAAAGCTCAAGCCTAAACTATTGACCGGATCCAACACTAACTCAACATTGCCCTGCTGACACGCTAATTTAGCACGTAAGGCACCTAGTTCGACTCTTTCATCAAGGGCTGTAACTGCCGCTTTTGGCCAGTGAATATCACCACTAAGTTGTTGACAAATATCCTTACCAGCAACAAATTCATTAACTTTAAGATCTATAGTGCTATGAGCAATTAAAGGTATAGGAAGTGGTAATTGTTGAGCAATATCATTTGCCGAGAGGTTAACGTTAACATCAGTTACTCGTAACTGAGATAACAACCCGGAAATACTCGCCTCACCTTCAGGCCCAGTTAATAACGCGTCACCAAACGTTAGATCAATTTTAGGATCTAAAGTCAGCAAAGAGATCAGATTAACTTCTAAGTCCAGCTTTTCAACCAGCCAATTATCGACTTTCAGCGCATCCAGCTTACTATGCCACACTGTACCTTCAAGGGTACCTAACTGGACATTTTTCGGTAAACTCACCCAATTAAGCACAATGCGAGCAGGCATTAGCACAATCACGAACATCAAATAGACGACAGCAAAACTTGCTACTAATAAAGATGTTTTTTTCATTAACTTTTTCCTAACTGTAGACGCTTAACCCTTACAGCTCCTGGTTGCTCCCCTTGCGTTAAATCGATGTTCTGTACTCCTATACCTTCCTTAACGGCTAAATGCTCTAGCCATAACAATAATTGTGAAAAGGCAATGTTATCAATCCACACCTGCACATCGCTGCTTTGTGGTTGAATGCGGGCAATGGTAATATCGAACGATTTCGCAGAACGATTAACAATGCTGGATAAACTACCTGAGCTTGCTTTAATTGTACCGCCTTTTAAGGCCTGATAACGCTGAGTTTCACTACTAACCCAGGCCAATAATTCCTGACGCTGCTGTAACTTGCGGTTACCATTTTCGATATTGTTATTTAGCGGTTGCCAAATGAAGCTGTATAAAACAAATATCACCAACACGCCACTAAGCGCACTAATTAATTGCTGCTCCCGGGCATTTAATTGTTGCCACCACTGCTTCATAACTGCTCTCCTCTGCGCGCCTTAATGCTTATTGCACCAGATACCTTATCTCCCTGATTATTTTGAGCTCCCTGTGATACCTCTAGCTGCTGTGCTTCCAATTGCACTTTGAATTGTTCAAATTGCTGATAGCCATTTGCCGTCGCCTGCAACCTTAGTTCATTGCGCTTACCATCAAAACGCAGCGAATCAGGCTTTAATGATGGTACTTTGGTAAATGCCGGTTGCACTTTAGTCAGCAAGGATAAAAATTCTGCTGAACTGTTACCGCCACCAACTTCACTCAGTTTACGCTTTAACTGCGAGCGTATAGTGGCAATACGTACTCGTTTAGTTCGGGGAAATGCTGCCTTGTATTGTTCAATAATTTGCTGTTCAATCGCTAATTGTTGATCATGAATTTGCATTAAAGCGACAGATTTTACAAGAATGTTCACTAACAAGGCCGCCAGTAAAAAACCTGCCGCCCAGCCCCAAGTTTTCAATAATGGTGAGCGCTCAGTTCTCACCGCAAACTCTCCTTGGAGTAAATTAAACTTTTGAACCGATAATTGCTGCGCCAATAACGCTAATGGCAACTCTTCCGGCTGGGCATTAATTGGTAGTGATGTTTCAGCAACAGGCAATTCAGAATAAGCATCGATTGCTAATGCCTGTTGTTCACTCCAAGATGCGCTAATGCTCGGCCACAGATTATTATCTATCACCATGCCCTGCCATGCCCCCTGGCGGAGCAATACTGCATCATCCAGAGCAATAGCCTGCCAGGCTCCTGTTGTTTCTGGTAGTAATAGCACATCGGGAACTAGACGATGTGTTTTGATCCCTGCCAGCTCAAGCCAATCTAACCAAGTTTGCATCTGTGCCCGCTCAACAATCGCGATAAAGCAGTTGTCATCAGTATCCGCAATTTTTGGCTCACCATAGGCAAAAAACAGCTGCTCAACTTCCTGCGCTAAATCATCTTCCACCATAAATGGCGCGGCCATTTGCATCGCTTTTTTTGACTTGGCTGGTACTTTAAGGCTTTTAAACGCAATATCAGCTGCGGGAACTAAGACAGTGACTTGCCTAGTTAACGACTTTTCCTGTAACTGAGATAACTGCTCAGCACCGGTTAATTCCCCGCTGGCTATAATACTTTGCTCTGTGTTCGACCAGATCAGCCAATGAATTTTCTCTTGGGGCTGGCTGGCTAATCGAATAATTAAATTTTCCGCCATTAATCACGTCCTATCGTGCGGCTTACCACGCTTATTTGATTATTATTTGTTACTTGCATCACTGAATTCAGTTGAAAATAACTATTATTAAAGCTCGCTGTTGCTGCTAGTTTAAAGTATTCACTGTCAACAACAAACTGCTGTTTTTGTTGTTTGGTTAATTTCAATTTAACCACTTCTGGTAAATTGAAAAAATCACTAATATCGCTAAAGCCTTCATCGCCGCGAGCCGATAATATCTGCTCGGCATCATTTTGTGAAATCGCCAATAACGCCTGTAATAATTCCGGCTGCTCTAACGAAATGGTATTAATATTGATTTGGTGCTTATTACTGGCAGGTAATACACAAACATAAGGCTTTAACGCTTGAATCACAGCCACAGTAAAATGCTCGATAATTCTAAGCTCATTAACACTACCAAGGTAATTATTGGCTGCTAAATATGGAAATTCCTTCGCTGCGTAATCGCTGTCTTCTGCGCCGCCTGCACTACGAATAGCACCATCGGCGTCCAGCCAGTCTGCTAAGGCATCTGCCATATATTCCGCTTCAAAATCGCCAACACCTTCAATATTTATCGCCAGCAATAGTTCCTGAAACGCTGTGCGCGCCAGCGGTTTCTTTTCAGTACCCGAAGACTGTTCACTGGTTTCCTGACGCAGAGCATTTAAGTTAAAACAGGCCTGCATATCGGTAATTTCACCACTGATTTCACCAAAATCCACCGGATAGGTCGTTTTGCCCTGTGCCCAAGCCTGCCCTAAATGGGTGACCTGATTTTCCTGCTCAAAAGTGGTCAGTAGCACCCGTTTAGCAAACGCTTCAGCGCCCATGGCATACCAGTAGGCCTGCTGGTTAAAGCCAATATTATTGGTACGCTGTACCTGATACTGCAAGCGCGCCAGCATTTGTGTCGCAATAATCGCTGCCAGTGCCACCACAAGCATCACAGTGATCAGGGCTACGCCTCGGTTATAACGATGAGTCACCGATCTCACTGCTCCGCCTTAGTGTCATCTTTCAAACCTCTTACTGGCTGACGTCCGGTATCATTTTTAGCAGAACGACTCTCACTATTACTGCTGGGAATGGCTTTTTCTGCCATCAGAAATTTCCGCACTATAGTGCCAAAATCCTCGGTTTCAATCGCCAGCTCAATGGCTTTTGGCAGTTGCTGGGGATCAAGCCTTTCCTGCCATTTTTTATCATAAAAATATTTCAGCTCGATGGCATTAACCTTTTCGATTAACACCCTAACTTTCGGCTCTTCACCAACCACGGCATCGACAAAGTTAAAATGCAAACGCTCCAGTTTATTGTCGTTCAGTCGATAAGCGACGGATTGCATATCACTACGCGGGATCAACAGCCCCGGATTTGTCCAGCCGCCGCGAACAAAAGCAATTGCCTGCTCCGAAGAAAAACTGTCACTGTCGGTAAAGATAACGTTAGTTAACGGTGCTTCGCCTTCAAAGCGCATTGAACGCTGGGCGATTTGCAAAAAATCTCGCTCGATAACGATCAATGCTCGCTGGATGGCATTTAGGCGCTGCATTTTTTGATCTGAGCTTTGTTCACTGCGCATTACCCCATCAAAAATAGTAAAACTGGCCAAACTGAGCACGGCAAAAATAGATACCGCTAGCAACACCTCAATCAAGGTAAAACCACGATGCCTATAATAACGCTTGACTAAGTTCATTAAGGCGAACCTTTGGTGACATAAGTCATCATGCTAGTAAGTGCTAACTCTGATTTTTCATCCAGGCGCACTTCAACCACGATCGCCCGCATATCTTTATCTGTGGTTTTAACAACTTTTTGCAGCCAGTGCCACTCACGTCCCGCCATTTCAACCTTGCCTTTGTGGTTATTTTTTGGCGGCCAAGTGCTTGATAAATGCGTTTCGACCAGCTGATTCGAGGCGACCCAGTCAGCAACCATCTTATCTTCGAGCTGATTAAGGCTGTTAAAATGGGTATCGGCAGTGCTTAATAATGCTATGCCAGCTAACGAAAATACTGACAATGCCAGTAACACTTCAATTAAAGTAAAACCAAACAAGAACTTAATACGCATTTGCATCTTGTTCATCACCTGTGAAGTTGCCGTTAATTATCGGCTGAGAAACCGTCACCGGCGTGCTATATAGCCCGGTAACAGCATAAGCGACATCCTGTTCAAGATAACCACTATCAATTAACGAGAACATCAGGCGAAAAGGCGTAATATCACCACCTGATAATAAGTAGACTTGTGGGATAATCGGCTCTTGATCTTGTGCCGATGCTGATTTCATGGCATCCAGTGCTTCATCGTCCGGCTGAAACAGCTCCTTACTGACTAAGCTGGGCTGTTCCATCGGTAGATCATCAAACACTAAGTTTATCTGAATAAACTCAGGCAACTGATAAGCCGCCATCAATGGGTTATCGGGAATTTCCACCCAACGAACACCATCAAAACCGACAAATTGATAGCTGTTTTCGTTAACAAATAACCCTAATTCGATATTGTTTAACAGTCCATATTCAGCCGCCAAATTGAACGCTCCGGCAAATCGAGTGCTCTCTTGTTCTAGTAATTTTTCCGGCTTATTGGTATTAAAATTGATCTGTACTGCAGCAACCATTAAGCCAACCACGACGATCACTAACAACACCTCGATTAAGGTAAAACCAGCTTGCTGTTGATGATCGCGGAGTTTCATATAGAGAGGACTAATAGCTAACTTTTAATATTAACTTATTGATAATCGCCTAAATTCCAGTTACCAATATCATCATCGGTATTGGCTTCACCGTCAGGCCCCATGGAAAAGACATCCATCTTGCCATGCTCACCCGGATTTAATAGCTGATAATCATTACCCCAAGGATCTTTAGGTAAGCGTTTAATAAAGCCTCCTTCAGGAAAACGTTTCGGCAAAGGCTCGATTTCCGTTTGCTCTACTAACGCTTCCAGGCCTTGCTCTGTAGTTGGATAATTGTAGTTTTGTGAACGGTACATGCCTAACGCGGTTTCTAATGAACCGATATCTATCACCGCTTTTTGCTCACGCGCAGTATCCTGACTCCCCATTAAGTTAGGCACTACCATACTGGCAATAATACCGATGATCACTAAAACCACCATCACTTCTAACAAGGTAAAACCAGTTTGTCGGTTCATTGCATTATATTTTCTCATACTAACTTCCTATTAAGGTATTCAATTGTAGAATCGGTTGGAGAATTGCCATGACAATAAACAGTACTATGCCTGCCATCGATACCATGATTGCCGGTTCTACCGCTTTTAATGAAATATTGATCAGGGCTTCAAATTCTCTGTCCTGATTATCCGCTGCCCGGCCTAACATGTGCTCAAGCTGACCACTTTTTTCACCACTGGCTATCATATGGAGCATCATGGGCGGGAAAAGTTTCGTTTGCTCCAGTGACAATCTCAGGCTTGAGCCCTCGCGTACCTTGTCTGCCGCCTGCTTGACCTTATCTTTAATAAATAAGTTATCCAGTACCTCACCGGCAATAGTCATACTTTCCAATAACGGCACCGCACTGGCGGTTAAAATACTTAAAGTACGGGCGAAACGTGCGGTATTGATGCCGCGTACCACTTTACCTATGCCAGGCAAGGTCAATAATTTTTGATGCACCCGATAGCGAAATGCCAGTTTTTTCATTAACTGTAAAAACACTACCAAACCAACCGCTACTAATAGTAATATTGCCAGCCCATAGTCCTGTAAAAAATCACTACTGGCGATCAAAAATTGCGTGGTGCCAGGCAATTTTGCTCCCATATGGTCAAACTGGCCAATAATTTGCGGTACCACAGAAGTTAACAACACGACTATCACCGAAATAGCAACCACCGTCATAATCGCCGGATAAACCATTGCCTGGATCATTTGAGAACGTAACTGCTGACGCTGCTCGGTATAATCTGCTAAGCGATCTAGCACTTTATCCAGATGGCCTGACTTCTCACCCGCTGCCACCATAGCGCGAAACAGGTGATTAAACACTTGTGGGAATTCCGCCATGCTCTCTGCCAGTCCATAACCCTCAGTGACTTTAGTGCGTACCGCCATCACCATACTTTTGAGGTTATTCTTCTCACATTGCTCGGCAACAGCTAATAAAGCTTCTTCCAACGGCAAGCCAGACTCGACTAAGGTTGCCAGTTGACGAGTAAATAAGGCCAATTCAGTGGCGGAGATTTTTTTTGAGCGAGCAAAACCTTTAGCGCTCTGCTTTTGTTTGTTCTTAACTAAACTCGGAGTGACTTCCGTTGGCATCAATCCCTGTTCACGAAGCAAAGTACGCACTTGCCTCGGGGTATCTCCTTCGATCACCCCTTTTTTAATTTTTCCTCGGCTATCAACCGCCTGATAATCAAATGCAGCCATGAATTACACTAATCTTCCCGGGTTACCCGTAATACTTCTTCAAGCGTAGTGAGCCCAGCCATCACCTTATCAAAACCATCTCGACGAATGCTAGGAGTGCTTTTGCGGATCACTTTTTCAATTGCCTGCTCACCATGGCCGTTATGGATCAGTTCACGTACCGGTTCGTCAACGAGCAACAACTCATGTATACCGGTTCGACCTTTATAACCTTTATGATTACATTCACTGCAACCGACAGCGCGATAAATCGGCGTTTGGTTTTCTTTGCTCAGGCCGAGAATTTTCAGCTCTTCATCATCCGGTAAATGGCTTGCTCGACAATGCGGACATAAAGTTCTCACCAAACGTTGCGCTAACACCCCTAATAAACTGGAAGATAACAAAAACGGCTCAACTCCCATATCTTCCATCCGGGTAATGGCACCGGCAGCAGTATTGGTATGTAAGGTTGATAACACTAAATGCCCAGTTAAACTGGCCTGAACACCTATTTGCGCGGTTTCCAGATCGCGAATTTCCCCAACCATCACCACATCAGGATCTTGACGCAATATCGCCCGTAAACCACGAGCAAAGGTCATATCGACCTTGGTATTAACCTGGGTCTGGCCTATACCTTCAATAGCATATTCAATTGGGTCTTCGACAGTTAACACGTTACGTTGTTTGTGATCTATCTGGCTTAAACCGGCATACAAGGTAGTGGATTTACCAGAGCCAGTTGGTCCGGTCACCAAAATGATACCGTGCGGCTTATCGATTAACTGAGAGAACTTTTCACGATTACCATCTGTCATCCCCAAGTCTTGCAAATCGAGACGGGCAGCATTTTTATCGAGTAAACGCAGTACTACCCGCTCACCATGACCGGTTGGCATAGTCGAAACCCTAACGTCGACCGCACGACCGGCAATGCGCAATGAAATACGACCATCTTGTGGAATGCGCTTCTCGGCGATATCGAGTTTGGCCATAACCTTAATACGAGAAACCAGTAATGATGCCAGTTTCCGATTAGGTTTTAATACTTCTCGCAGCACGCCATCGACGCGAAAACGAATTTGCAATGCCTGCTCAAAGGTTTCAATATGAATATCCGAAGCGTTCTCTTTAATTGCTTCGCTGAGCATGGCATTGATCATTTTGATGATCGGCGCATCGTCTTCATTTTCCAGCAGATCTTCGGTTTCCACCATTTCATCCGCTAAGGAATATAAATCCACTTCATTGCCGATATCTTCCATCATCTGCTTAGCTTCAGAAGAGTCGCGCTGATAAACTTCAGTCAGTAACAATTCGAACTGTTCCGGTGTTTGCTTTACTAAATTGAAACCTTGTTTAGTAACGCGGCGTACTTCAATAATAATTTCAGGAGAAACATTCGCCAAACAATACAGGTTTAACTGTTCTTGTTCAGTTTTAAGCAGCACACTATGGCGTTTGGCAAATCCAAAAGGCAAGCGCAGTTCTTGATGAACCGGTTGCTGATCAGAGGTAAATTCGTCGTGTTCCATGATTATTCCTGCTCTGACGAATTGCTCTTAGTATCAGACTGCTGGTTATTTTTGATATATTCATCAAAAGATGGCGGCAGCGCTAATTGATCATTCCATTTTGGCAATAACGGTAACTTCTCGTCACTCATTAACTCCAAGCCATCTTCTTGCTTACGCAGTTCATCGGCACGAATATAGTTATATTTTTCTTTACTTATCTCGTTCATCACCTTGCCATCACGAATAATGGTTGGACGTAAAAATACCATCAGATTACGCTTACGCTTAGTATTACTGGTGGACTTAAATAAATGACCGAGAAAAGGAATATCGCCTAATAACGGCACTTTTTGCACACTTTCCTGAACATCTTCATCGATCAAACCACCTAAGATCACTGTCGCACCATTATCTGCCATCACAGTTGTTTTGATCTCACGTTTATTAATCGAGATATCAACACCGGTTGCACCGCTAACCGAAGACACTTCCTGCTCGATAGTAAGCTGAACACCAGCACCTTCGTTGACTTGCGGCGTCACTTTTAACTTAATACCAACCTCCTGACGATCAACGGTTTGGAATGGATTACTGTTGTTGTTACCTGTGGTTGACCCTGTAATAATCGGTACTTCCTGACCGACTAGGAATTCCGCTTCTTCATTATCCAAAGTGGTAATACTTGGTGTTGCCAAAATATTGGAGTTGGTATCAGCACTGACCGCTTGTACTATCGCGCCCCAGCCATTTTTCATGATACCAAACATACCACCGCTAACCGTCCCCAGTAGTTGCGCCGCTAACGAATAATCACCTTTCACTTCGTTTTGGAAAAAGCCCTCTCGAATCACATTACCATCGCTATTATACTCGGTCGGTACATAATCACCTTTGGTGGTTTTTGCAGCTTCTGCTGCCGCAGCCACCGCACTAATTGGAGCTGGGCCATTAGTAAATTGCGTCATCGCGCCACTTTCATTAACCCATTGAACGCCAAGGTTTACCCCATCACTTTCAAAGACTTCAACAATGATCGCTTCAATTAATACCTGAGCACGGCGAACATCTAACTGACGGATCACTGCTTCTAACGAACGCAACATATCAGGCTGTGCGGTGATCACTAACGTATTGGTATCTTTATGAGCTTCAATACTAATGTTACGTTTATTACTGCGTTGAGACTTGGTTTTACCGGCGTTTTCTTCCGCTTCAATCGACTCACTGACCCCTTTTAACACATCAACCAGCTCTTCCGCTTTTGAGTATTTCAGGTAATAAACACGGGTGTTACCATTAGTTTCCAACTCGCTATCGAGACGGGAGATCAACTTGGCGATACGCTCCCTTGCCTGTTTCTCACCACTGACAATCACGCTGTTAGTACGATCATCAGCGACAATTTTCGGAATAAGAAAACTCGGTGTACCTGCTTTGCCGCGGCTTTCTTTATTTAACGCCTCAACAATACGCACCATTTCACCGGCAGAAGCGTGTTGTAATTTGATGATTTGTTCGTATTGATCACCAGCTTTATCAACCCGCTTAATAATTTCCGCCAAGCGATTCACCACTGCGGCAGTACCTGTCATGATAAAGACATTAGCCGGATCATAGTTCACTACCGTACCGCCACCAGCTTGATCTGACATTTGACGTAACAACGGAGAAAGTTCACGCACGGTAACATTTTTCACTTCGATAACCCGGGTAACCATTTCATCACCGACACCAGGATTTTCATCATCCACTAATGGTGTTGCCGCAGATTTTGCCGATTTATTACGAATGATCTTGATAATGTTGTTATCCATTTCAACAGCGGCAAAGCCATAGACTTCCAGCACGTTAAGGAAAAACTGGTAATATTGCTCTTCCGATAACAGATCATAACTACGAACATTGACCTTACCGCGAACATTAGGGTCAACTATCATGGTTTTCTTTAAATTCTTACCAACAATGTTAATAAACTCTGTTAGATCTGTGCCTTTAAAATTAGGAGAGTACTGAGCAGCATTTGCCGATATAGCGGTTAACGCCAGACCATTGAAAACCAAAGCGGTCGATAACACCAGACAGGCTCGTGTTAACCAGGGCGCACGTTTTGCTTTGCGCATGAAAAATTCCTTATTACTCGAAAATTATTATTGTTCAATACTAAAGAGTATCTCTACTACTTCACCATTACGCTCCACCAACAAGGATACATCGGTATCCTGCTTTAGCGCTTGCAATGCCTCTGCCGCTTCACTAGGCAGAGTTAAATCTAAGCCGTTCATTTGTACGGCAATATCGCCAGACTTTAATCCTGAAGTTTTAAAAAATTGCGGATTATTACCCGGCATTAATTGATATCCGACGATTTCACCATCTCGCCGCTTTGGCGAAATTTTCAGGTGATCGACGATTTTACCTGGATCTTCAGCAATATCATCTTTCAATTGCTTTGCCGATTCAGCTAGCAAGGTATTATCGCGCTGATCGATCACTTGCGCGGTCGCTAACACATGCACTGGTTCAACAACCACAGGCGCCGCAGGCACACTCAACGAACTGGATGCCTTACTGTATTTAAAACCATCGAGCATTAAGGTTTCCAAACGACCTGATTGTTTAATCAACACTCTATCATGAGCAACACTTTCTAAGGTTGCCCGAGTACCGGTAATTTTATCACCAATACCATAAGTTTCTTGCTTGCCGTTATTCTCAATAATCGCGGCGGCAATTTGTGGATCATCACTGGCAACCGTGCCAGACAAGGTTAAACGTAGGCTGGTTTCCGGCGCATCCTGAACTTGGACTTCAACCACCTTAGGGTGTTCATTATAAACACCAAATAAATTTAATTTGATCAGTGCTGCAATATCCACCTGAGTTTGCTTAGTCACTGCTGAGGTGTTTTGTTTAATTATCGTATTGCCGATATTATTATTTTCAGCTTGCGGCACTAGCAACCAGGTAAGCTGCGCACACAAGTAGGCTAAATAGCCTAATAGCAGAGCACTGATAACTTTCGCGATTATTGCTTGAGGTAGTTTAGCTAACATAGTACTAACTGTTGCCAAATCTGTTGGAAATCTCATTTTTATAATAATTATCTTAATTTTGACTTCGTCGTTGTCCGATGATACTTGAGCAAACGCCCAGCAACAAGAATTCTACAGTATTTTTCGAGAATATTAACAAAATAACCGCTGCGATAGTGTAAAATAAAGCGCAATAGCGTGAACGATTTTCTATTTTAATATGACAGCAAGATGAAACAAGATAAAACAGCTAATGCAAATAATTCGGCTCGGCTCGATAAGTGGCTGTGGGCTGCACGCTTTTATAAAACCCGCGCTATTGCTAAGCAAATGATCGATGGCGGCAAGGTATTTTATAACGGCCAACGAACTAAATCCGGTAAGAATGTCATCGTCGGTGATATCATTAGACTGCGGCAAGGCTATGACGAAAAAGAAGTAACAATAATCGCACTGGCTGATAAACGGCGTGATGCGACTTTCGCCCAAAGCTTGTATCAGGAAACCGAGCAAAGTGTTGTCGCACGAGAACGCAATGCCTTAGCCAGAAAGCAAGGGATATTATTAAGCCCGGCTTCTGATAGCAAACCCGATAAGAAACAACGTCGCCAATTGCGACAATTTAAAGAAAGGATCTAAGAGTGAGCACTCAACCAGATATTTTACATCGCTATTTATTCGATAATTTACATGTTCGCGGCGAACTTGTTCAGCTAAGTAAAAGCTATCAGGAAATTATCCAACCTCATGATTATCCTGCTGGCGTCAGACAATTATTAGGCGAATTAGTTGCCGCGACTTGTTTACTAACTGCGACTTTAAAATTTGAAGGTGAAATAGCCGTACAACTTCAAGGGGACGGTCCTATCGGTTACCTCGCGGTTAATGGCAATCATTTACAACAAATGCGTGGCATCGCCAAGCTAACCGAGCATACTCGTAAAATGGGCTTAAGAGAACTTATCGGTAATGGCAACATGGTGATCACTATTCGCCCAAATAAAGGAGAACCATACCAAGGAGTCGTAGCACTTGAAAAAGTGACCTTGGCACAATGTCTTGCCCATTATTTTGAAACGTCTGAGCAAATCCCGACCAAAATTTGGCTATTTCATAATGATGACACTCAGCAAGTGGCCGGCAGCCTGGTGCAATTATTACCAGATGGCGAAAATAAAGAGCAGCAATTGAACGACTTTGAGCACTTATGTCAGCTAACCGATACCATTAAGCCGGAAGAAGTGTTTTCATTAGATGCCAACACCTTACTTTATCGCTTATATCATCAGGAAAAAGTACGATTATTCGATCCACAAACCGTAAGCTATCAATGTTCGTGCTCTGAGCAAAAGTGCCTCAATGCCATATCACAAATTGAGCCAAGTGAAATTAGAAGTATTTTAGCAGAGCAAGGCAATATCAGTATGACCTGTGATTATTGCTTGAACACCTATGAGTTTAAAGAAGCACAGCTCGCGCATTTGTTGGCAGACACTAAGCATTAATTCTATTGTTATAGTATAACGCTCTGCCATCAGAGTTAGCTAAACAGACAAATTAAAGAGCCATCTAAAATAAATTTAAATGGCTCTTTTTTATTCTTAAGTTCATCGCATTTTCCAATGAGATCGTCGCTCTATCTCCTAAATCCTTTTAGCCGTGTACATCGTCGCTCTTTTACATCCATGTAACCGCGACATACCGTACATCCTGAGCATATGCGCTCCTGTTCATCCATGAACCCGCGCTATACCGTTCATCCTGAACATAAAAAAGCCTGCAAAATGCAGGCTTTTTCAATCAGTTACTATTCGATTAGCTTAGAAGCGAGCTTCTAGACCGAAACGAACGTAACGTGGTGTTTGCCATGAGTAAGCTGCACCGTACCAAGAGTTAAATGTACCTTCAGAACCCGCTTCATAGTGTTCGTTCTGTGAAGTGATTTGTTGGCTGTTTAACACGTTGAATACGTCAACTGATGCTCTCATGTCGATACCTGATACTTCAAACATATAGCTTGCAGAAAGGTCGATGTTGAATGTCCAAGACGTTCTACCTGCTGTACCACGAGGGTGTTTAGTGTAGTTCTTGTTCTCGTTCAGACATTCTTCTTCACCGTCAGCATCTAATGTTAAGTCACAACCGTGGTAAGTGTAGAAGAAGTCACCCCAACCACCGAACAGGTTAGGATCGTCACTTGGATGACCTTTACCATAGATGTTTAACGGTTTGCCACTTGCCAATGTCGCATTAATACCGAAAGTTAAGTCATCGTTGTAGTCATAGCTACCGAAGAACTTGAAGACGTGACGACGGTCGTTTGCTTGATAACCGTCAGCACCATCCATTAATGCCGCAAAATCAAAGTCTTGCGTTAGACCGGCATCCGCTTGACCGATATCAGACTTAACTGCACCTTCGAAATTACCAGTACTGCGAGACCAAGTATAAGTGAAGTCAAAACGGAAGTTGTCTTGGTTATACTTAGCACCTAATTGCCATGCCAGGTAATTATTTTCAGCTTCTGGTAAACCGATTTCTTCTTTAGTGTGCTTACGGAATGAACCTGGATCTGCAACGCCATCGGTTGTATTACCGCCAGCATCACCCCAGCCTGAACCATTCCAGTATAAGCCATCTTTATACCAGCTTGAAGCTTCACCCGGGTTTAACATTACACAGTGTGGGTAAGAATATTTACCACAGTAATCATCTAAACCGCTTAAGATAGTACGGTAAGTACCACGAATTGACACAGATAAGTTATCGTTGATTGAACGGTCATAACCTAAGATAAACTCTTGTTTAGAGAACGGATCCGCTTCTTTTGCCTGGAATACTTCGTTTGAAGGAGCAATTGACGGGCTGCTAACTGAAGTAGAAGTCCCTAAGTTACCCGTAATTGGTGTAGTGTTAACCGGGTTACCCGTTGCTGGATCGATACTGTCAAAGGTATAGTAAGCCGTTGAATCGCTGATACCTGAACCTACACGGTAGATAGTGTTGTTCGCTACTGGTAAATAGTAGTGACCGAATGTACCGTAAAGTTTTGATTCACCGTCACCGTTGACGTCCCAGCTAAAACCTAAACGTGGTGCAAGGTCAGTTTTAAATGACGTTAATAAACCGCCACCAACAGCATAGCTGTCGAACTCATCGATACGACCACCGATTGATAACAATAAGTTATCAGTGATTTGCCAGTTATCTTCGATATAGTAAGCTTTTAAGTCTGAGTAGAAATCACCACCACCGATAAAGATACGGTCAGAAACATAATCATGCGCCGCACCTGTGTTATTGGTGTAGTTGATACCGCTGCC
>CAZUHQ010000009.1:23582-64682 GCA_964620605.1 uncultured Thalassotalea sp. | reverse complement strand
ACGGTTGAACAAGGTGATTTTTTTGCTTTGCTAGGGCCAAATGGTGCGGGCAAGTCTACCTCTATTGGCGTGATCACTTCACTAGTTAATAAAACCGCCGGCCAGGTCAAAGTTTATGGCTATGACATTGATCAAAATCTGGAAACGGCGAAAAGCTTTATTGGTTTGGTGCCACAGGAATTTAATTTTAACCAGTTTGAATCTTTGATCAAAATTCTGGTTAATCAGGCTGGCTATTATGGTGTTGAGCGTTCTCTTGCTCATCAGAGAGCGGAAAAATATCTTAAACAATTAGATTTGTGGGACAAGCGTAACGATGCGGCGCGTAATTTATCTGGCGGCATGAAACGTCGGTTAATGATAGCGCGTGCGTTAATGCATGAGCCAAAAATGTTGATTTTAGATGAGCCAACCGCCGGTGTTGATATTGAGCTGCGCCGCTCAATGTGGGAATTTTTACGCGAATTAAATAAGCAGGGCATTACGATAATTCTTACTACGCATTATCTTGAAGAAGCGGAAATGCTGTGCCGTAACATTGCGATTATCGACTCGGGTGTCATTGTTGAAAATACCGATATGAAATCATTACTGGCCAAGTTGGATGTGGAAACCTTTGTCCTGGATCTTAAGCCCGGCAGTCCAACACCTGAGTTATCGGGTTTTTGCTCACGAGTCATCGATGATCATACCTTGGAAGTGGATGTTAAAAAGTCGCAACGCATTAACGATGTTTTCGCTCAGTTGAGTGAACAGCAGATTGATGTTCAAAGTATGCGTAACAAGAGTAACCGTTTAGAAGAATTATTTGTCAGTTTAGTCGGCTCAGGAGAACAAGTGGCCGCTCAAGGAGGCCAGTAAATGTCGTCTGCAAGAAATGCCATTGCGTTAAAAAGTATCTTACATAAAGAAATTCACCGCTTTATGCGCATTTGGGTGCAAACCCTGGTGCCGCCAGCAATCACTATCAGCCTGTACTTTGTGATTTTTGGTTCGCTTATCGGCTCGCGTATCGGTGAAATGGGCGGTTTTGATTATATGGCGTTTATCGTCCCTGGGCTTATTATGATGAGCGTGATTACCAATTCTTATTCTAATGTTGCGTCGTCGTTTTTTAGCGCTAAATGGCAGCGTAATGTTGAAGAAATGTTGGTGGCGCCGGTGCCAAACTGGGTGATAGTGGCTGGTTATGTTGGTGGCGGTATGGCACGCGGTGTTCTGGTTGGTTGTATCGTCACGCTGATTTCGCTGTTTTTTACCGATATTCAAGTGCATAACGTTTGGGTGATCATCATTACCGTGGCATTAACTTCAGCTACTTTTTCACTTGGTGGTTTAATTAATGCGATTTATGCTGGTAGTTTCGACGATATTTCGATTATTCCAACCTTTGTGCTAACGCCGTTAACTTATCTTGGCGGGGTATTTTATTCGATCAGCCTGTTGCCTGAGTTCTGGCAGGGAGTGTCTAAGGTAAATCCTATCGTTTATATGGTCAATGCGTTTCGCTATGGCTTTTTAGGCATATCCGATGTCGACCTATCTGTGGCATTTAGCGTACTGGCGGTATTTATTATTAGTCTGTTTGCTATTGCCATGACCTTGATCTCAAAAGGCATAGGGCTTAGAAGTTAATGACAGATACCACAGGTGACTCAAAAGCTATAGTGACTAATCAGCCAGGCATTCATGAAAAACTGACTGAGATAGTTCATAAACATTTGCAGCACCCATCACAAAAACCGTTTCAGGCGCATACCCTGGAAGCATTTGAGCAGGCAAACAAAGCCGTGCTTGCTCATGATGGTGAGATAATTTTAGATTCCTGTTGTGGAGTGGGTCAAAGTACCCGCTTGTTAGCAAAACGTAATCCTGATGCACTAGTGATTGGTGTTGATAAATCAGCGCACCGTATTAATCGTAATGATGAATTGCTAATTGAACAAACTGACACTCAGGACGTTAGTAATTACCTGTTGGTACGGGCAGATCTTAACGACTTTTATCGCTTGGTGAAACGGGCTAATTGGCAAGTTAGTCAACATTATATTTTGTATCCCAATCCCTGGCCGAAAGCGAAACATCTCCAGCGTCGCTGGCATGGCAGTGCGGTGTTTCCTGAAATTATTACTATCGGTGAACAGCTAATTTTGCGCAGTAACTGGCGGCTTTATCTTGAAGAATTTCTGTTTGCCGCGAAAATTGCCGGGCGTAATGGGAAAATTACAGAAATTGAAGATAGTCAGCCTCTCACACCATTTGAAGCGAAATATCGGGCCAGTGGCCAGCAATGCTATCAGTTGGTGAGCAGCTAAAATAATGTGGTTTATTTTGCTAAACATTAGTCTATTATCCTGTATTTATTTAACCTTGTTTGACCTTTCATTGTAAAATTGCCTATTAAACAGATGGTTATATCCTTGGCCTGATAATTGATTGTAGTTAGTCATTATTACTAGGAGTGATTAAAATGACTAACAATGTTAAAAAAAATGTATTAATGATGGCGTTAAGCAGCTTGGCGATTGTCGAATTAGGCTTTGTTTATCTGGCAACTCTAGTTGCATAACTAGGTACAGTCATCGCGAGAATAAATAAAAGACGAGACTTTTTGTCGGTTTTTTATTAAAGTGCCGCACTTATATTGAATGTTTTGCTTGTGGTTACAAGCCAAGAATAGTGATTAAGTATGACGGTAAGTAAACGCGCGGCTAAGGCAACCCAAGAGTCTTTACATCGCATTTTTACCATTCCCGAAGCGCCTGACTCAACCTTAGGGCGCATTGAGCAAGAAATGTCGCAAAACTTAGCGGGCTTTCTGGGTGCTCATATTGCGGCGAAAGAAATGGCATTATCGGAAATCGAGAAAGATTTTGCCTGCTCACAAATTCCGGAACAGCCAGCCTTTGTTTCCGAGCATATGCATCATTTGCTCGATAAGCTGGTGGCGCAATCCGTTCATACTTCCAGTCCGAGCTTTATCGGGCATATGACTTCAGCCCTGCCATATTTTATTTTGCCGTTATCCAAGTTAATGGTTGGTTTGAATCAAAACCTGGTGAAAATCGAAACCTCCAAAGCCTTTACCCCGTTAGAGCGTCAGGTGTTAGGCATGATGCATCGCCTGGTGTATCGGGATAACGAAAGCTTTTATCACAAGTGGATGCACAGCGCTAACCATTCGCTCGGTGCCTTTTGTTCTGGCGGCACGGTGGCAAACCTGACTGCTCTTTGGGTGGCGCGAAATAACCTGCTTAAAGCCGACGGCGACTTTAAAGGGGTTGCGCGCGAAGGGTTGTATAAAGCGTTAAAGCACTATCAATACGACGGTTTAGCGATTTTAGTGTCAAGCCGTGGTCATTATTCACTGAAAAAATCCGCCGATGTATTAGGGATCGGCCAAGATAGTGTGATTGCCATTCCGACCGATGCTAATAACAAAATTGATTGCCAGCTGCTTAAAGCTAAATGTCAGGAGCTGGCTGACAACAATATTCGAGTACTGAGTATTATCGGCGTTGCTGGCACCACTGAAACCGGTAATATCGACCCGCTGGAAGAAATGGCAGCAATTGCCAAGCAGTATCAATGTCATTTTCATGTCGATGCCGCCTGGGGCGGAGCAACCTTATTATCTGAGAAACACAGATCACTATTAAATGGTGTCGAACAAGCGGATTCTGTCACTATCGATGCTCATAAACAAATGTATGTCCCTATGGGCGCAGGCTTGGTGGTATTTAAAAACCCGGCGTCGGTAGCGGCTATCGAACATCACGCTGAATATATTCTCCGTAAGGGTTCTAAAGATTTGGGCTCTCATACTTTGGAAGGTTCTCGTCCTGGTATGGCGATGCTGGTTTATGCCAGTTTGCATATTATCAGTCGTCCGGGTTATGAATTGTTAATCAATCAAAGTATTGAAAAAGCAAACTATTTTGCTGATTTAATCGAGCAGCATCCGGATTTTGAACTGGTTACTAAACCCGAATTATGTTTGCTAACTTATCGCTATAATCCGGCGGTAGTGCAAGCCTTACTGGCAAGCAGTGATAAAGCGAATCAAAATAAGGTCAATGGTATTTTGGATAAACTGACTAAATTTATCCAGAAACGGCAACGGGAAAATGGCAAATCGTTTGTCTCAAGGACACGAATTGAAGTGCAGAAGTATTACGGCAGAAAAACCCTGGTCTTTCGTGTGGTGCTGGCAAATCCATTAACCTCAAATGATATCCTCAATGATGTTTTAGCTGAGCAGGTGGAACTTGCCAATGAAAGTAAAAATCTGCTGCCTCAGCTACTCTCGCTAGCTAACGAACAAACTGCATAATTTCATCTTTATCGAGCAAGGTTTTAGTGATTGAAATATCAATAGAAAACCTTGCTTTGTTATTTCTTTTTTACAGTTATTTCTTTCTAATCGGAAGGTTTTTCTTTCAAAAAACTTACAAAATGAAAGTTTGTGTGTAATAATTCAACTGTGGTTACATTTTCGGGGTCGTACTATGCATAGTGAAGAGAATAAAATGCCAGAATTTATCGAAGAAAATAAGATCGAAGAGCTGTCAATTGAGCAACAACTGATTGAAGCACAAAAAGAAATTGAAGATTTAAAAAGCCAGCTTATGTGGATGGAGCGTTCATACGAGTAAGCTTTCCCAGAGAGTAAAAAAGCCGGAACCCAGTTCCGGCTTTTTTATGTACAGGATGTACGGTATAGCGAAATTGCAGGAGCATAATTTCGTATATGTACAGGATGTACGGTATAGCGAAATTGCAGGAGCATAATTTCGTATATGTACAGGATGTACGGTCAGCTTCCACGTCCTGCTCACGCTAAGTACCTGCATCCGTGCAGGCAATGTCGCGGTTACATGGACGTAAAAGAGCGACGATGTACAGGAGTTGTCGGTCGGAGTTTACTTCAACAAAATTACCTGATGTTTCAATGTATCTCGTCGCACTTCGCTACCCTCAGGACGACCTACTACTTTATAAATAAACTGTAACTCTGATTAAAATCTTACAGCTTGACTTGCATGTTGTCGATCAATCTTGCTTTGCCACAATGGGCAGCCGCCAAGATCACCAGTTCCTTATCATCCTCACTGGCCGGTTGTAAGGTGCCGGCATGGCAGATGTGGATATAATCGGTTTTTAATCCGGCATTATCGATAAAACTCGCCGCTTTTTTCGCTAAACCAATAAAATCGTTATTTTCTTTGACCTGCTCTGCCAGCCACTGAATATTCTGATTCAGTGCCGGTGCGATCTTCTTTTCTTCCTCGGTGAGATAATCGTTTCTTGAACTCAGTGCCAAGCCACTGGCTTCTCTGACGGTTGCTACCGGAATAATAGTGATTGGCATCGACAGGTCTTCTACCATGGTCTGAATGACTTGTACCTGCTGATAGTCTTTTAAACCAAAGCAGGCGACATCCGGTTGTACCAGATTAAACAGCTTACAAACCACGGTGGCAACTCCTCTAAAATGGCCGGGACGGCTTTCACCGCAATAGCCTTCAGAGACATTCGGCACTTCAACAAAGCTTTGCTTGTCCAAGCCTTTAGGATAAATAACCTCAGGTGTCGGGGTAAATAGTAAATCTGTACCTGCGGCAATAAGCTTTTGCTGATCGTCGGCTAAAGTTCGCGGATAGCTGTCGATGTCCTCGTTAGCACCAAACTGCATCGGGTTAACAAAGATACTGGCAACTACCTTATCTGCGTGCTTATGGGCTTCAGTTACTAGGGAAATATGACCGGCGTGTAAGTTACCCATGGTCGGGACGAAGGCGACGGTTAACCCTTGCTGGTGCCAGGCTTTAATGGTTTGGCGTAATTGTGTGATTTCACTGACTGTTTTCATTAACCTGCCTATTTAAAGATATGCTCATCACCGGGGAAGTTCCCTTTACTGACTTCGGAAATATAAAGCTCAATCGCTTTTTTGATATCGCCGGTATCGATCAGGAAGTTACGGGAAAATTTCGGCATATAGCTACAGGAAATACCCAGGGCATCGTGCATTACCAAGATTTGTCCGTCGGTATCTTTACCCGCGCCGATACCTATTGTTGGAATGCTAATCGCCTCAGATATTGCTTTGCCCAGGTCTGCAGGAATACATTCAAGTACTAATAATTGCGCGCCGGCAGTTTCTAATGCTTTGGCATGTTCAATCATTTCCTCGGCTTTTTGCTGATCTCGACCTTGAACCTTAAAGCCGCCAAAAACATTGACGGACTGTGGTGTTAAACCCAAGTGGGCACAAACCGGAATACCGCGCTCTACCAGACCCTTAATGGTGTCGGCGAGCCATAAACCACCTTCGAGTTTGACCATGCTGGCACCTGCCTGCATTAATTTGGCGGCATTAATAAATGCTTGCTCTTTCGTGGCATAGCTCATAAACGGCATATCGCTGATGATCAGTGTATTTTCTACGCCGCGTTTAACACATTGAGTGTGGTAAGCCATGTGCTCAATATCAACCGGTAAGGTATCGTCTTGCCCTTGCAATACCATGCCAAGGGAGTCGCCAATTAAAATGGCGTGAATGCCTGCCTGGTCGAAAATCTTTGCAAAGCTTGCGTCATAGGCGGTAATCGTTGAGATCTTTTCTCCTTGCTGCTTCATTTTTTGCAAGGTTGCTGTGGTCACTTTTGCCATCTGAGCTCCAGTATTTATTAGGGAGGTTTTTATTATTGTCGTCCCGTTTAAGCTAAGTGTTCTATTCTAGCGTATTTGTGGCTATTAGCTCAATTGGCTGTGGACTTTTAGGTCATTGGTTGCGATATTGTTGGCTAAATCGCTGATCTTGTCGCCATCAGGCAATAATAATTCACTGCAAATTTCAGCTAACGGCAGCAGAACAAATTCTCGTTCTTTCAAACCATAATGGGGGACTGTTAAACGCTCATTATTAATGATCTGGCTGTTATAGAGTAAGATATCCAAATCCAGCACCCGCGCGTCCCAGCGCTGATCTTTTCTTACCCGCCCGGCGTTATTTTCTATTGCTTGGAGCTGATCTAACAATTCAAGCGGCGTTAATTCCGTTTCCAGTGCCAGTACGGCATTCATATAATCTGGTTGATCTTGTGGCCCCATAGGGCGACTGTGATAGAGCGATGATATTTTGCTCACCTGGCTCTGTGGGATATGGCGTATTGCTGCAACTGCTTGCCTGA
The DNA here is from genome assembly GCA_964620605.1 of uncultured Thalassotalea sp. GTDB lineage: Bacteria > Pseudomonadota > Gammaproteobacteria > Enterobacterales > Alteromonadaceae > Thalassotalea_E. The sequence continues at coordinate 57,486 of CAZUHQ010000009.1, read as the reverse complement.
TTTGTAATTCAGGATCATCAAGATTACTGCCAAGTCCAATATAAGCGGTGTTCATTATTCGCTCGCCGTGGTTTTTACTTTAGGTTTACGACGTTTTCTTGGGCTGCGGCGTGCGCTAGTGCGGCCAATTGTTTTCACCATTTGCTGCTGAGTGTCATGACCGCTTATCTGGAAATCAGTCCACCACTTGGCTAATGCCTGTAGTTGTGGGTCTTGTTCTATTTCGGCTCTTAATAGTAAAAAGTCATAACCTGCTCTGAATTTTGGATGCTCAAAAGTTTTAAAGGCTTTTTTACCTTCACGTTTATTAAGTTTATCTTGCAAGATCCAGATGTCTTTGATCACTGCCTGAAAGCGTTTTGGAATGGCGATACTGCGCTGCTGCTCAGACATCAATTCACTTAAGGCGCTAAAAAAGGCGTCCTGGGCGGTAAGCTGGGTCTGTTGGCGTAATTGTGTGACTTGTTTTTGCAGCGGGTACCATAATATCGCGGCGAATAAAAATGCCGGAGTTACCCGTTTATTGCTATTGATGCGCTCGTCAGTATTGTTGAGCGCTTTGATAATAAATGGCTTAATAAATGGCAATTCCCGATTGTTCAGTGCTTGTATTAAAATCGGGAAAAAATATTGCAGTAACTGGTAATGCATTAAGTGCTGATAATTTGCCTGCGCCTTGCCGGATAAAAACAGTTTTAAGAATTCTTCAAACATCCGGGCTGGCGGAATATTATCCAGCAGCGGCGCTAGGGTTTTAATCGGTTGTTCGGTTTCCGGGGCGATTGTCATATCAAGTTTAGTGGCAAAGCGGATAGCCCTAAGCATGCGCACCGGGTCTTCGCGGTAGCGAGTCTCAGGATCGCCAATTAAACGTATCATTCGTGCTTTAATATCAGCTAGGCCATTGGCAAAGTCATATACTTTAAAATCTGCACTTGAGTAATAGAGTGCATTAATGGTGAAATCGCGACGCTCGGCATCTTCTTCAATGCTGCCGTAAATATTATCGCGCAGTAACATGCCGTGCTCGCTTTGCTTGGAGGTTTTCTGGCAATCTTGCTGTTTTTTCGGCGCGGTGTCGTGGTGACCCCTAAAGGTGGCCACTTCGATAATTTCCCTGCCAAAAACAATATGGGCGAGGCGAAAGCGACGGCCTATTAATCGGCAATTGCGAAATAGTGCCTTAATCTGTTCTGGTGTTGCGTTGGTGGCGATATCAAAATCTTTCGGTGCTAATCCAAGTAGAATATCGCGTACCCCGCCGCCAACTAAGTAAGCGTCATAACCAGCTTTGTTCAAACGATACAGCACCTTAAGTGCATTGGCACTGAGTAAATTGCGCGAAACCGGGTGTTGATCTCTGGTGTAAATTTGTGGTGATGAGCTAGGGAAAGCAGACTGTTTTTTTGATCTCGGTTGACCTAAAACTTTTTTACACAGATTGAGCACGCGTTTGATGACACTATACCTTTTAAAGAAAGAAAAAATTTTGCTGGCAATTCTATAACAGCAGGCGCTAAAAGAGAATGAAAAAACAGCAATTGTGTTGATTTTATCTCTAATTGTTCAAGGTTAATCGATGGCAATTTGCTGTTTTTTCGGCACCTTATTAAGTTGCCAATGCTCAATTCCCCATTGCAGAATTTCCGTGACTGAATAACTAAGCAGTTCCTGAGGAGGCTGTTGCCCTAAAAACTCTAATGCTGCAATTAATGACGGCTGTGGTGTTTTGATATCGATGGCAGGTGCTTTGTTTTGTTTGCTGAGCTTATAACCTTGCTCGGTTACCGCCAGCGGCACATGGGCAAATTTTGGTGTTTGAACATTGAGAATACGGTAAAAGCTGAGCTGGCGACAACTTGGCTCTAATAAATCACATCCGCGAACGATATGAGAAATTTGCTGCTCAATATCATCGGCTACTACCGCCAATTGGTAGGCAAATAAACCGTCCTTTCTAAAAATAATAAAGTCTTCTTCTGCCAGTAGAGGGTCGCAGCTGACTTTTCCCTGAATTAAGTCGTGAAATGTCGCGATGCCATAAGGGTTGATCACCCGAATTGCATTATGCTCTTTTGGTAGATTTAAATGGCGGCAATACCCTTGATAAATTCCGCCAATCGCTTTGATTTGTGCCCGGCTGCACTGGCAGTAATAACATTGCTGTTGTGCAAATAACTGGTCGATAATTTCCTGGTAACGCTGCGTTTGCTGACTTTGATAAAAAACTGACTCGTCCCAGTGTAGTCCATAGGCTTCAAGGGTACGTAAAATTGCATCACTGGCACCTGCTTGCTCTCGTGGTGGATCGATATCTTCAATCCGTACCAGCCAGCTGCCATTATTTTTACGGGCATCAAGAAAACTTGCTAATGCACTGATTAAAGAACCAAAATGGAGGTTACCGGATGGGGAAGGAGCAAAGCGACCACGATAAATGTGTGGTCGCTCAGATGTTTGAGTCATCGCCGTTGTAAGGTGATTAACCAGCGAGTTGACGTTCTTTGATTTCAGCTAAGGTTTTACATTCAATACAAAGGTCTGCGGTTGGTCGCGCTTCTAAACGACGAATGCCAATTTCGATACCACAGGCTTTACAAAAGCCAAAATCATCATCTTCGATTAACTGTAAGGTCTTTTCAATTTTCTTGATCAACTTACGTTCACGGTCACGAGTACGCAACTCTAAACTGAATTCTTCTTCTTGTGCAGCACGATCTACCGGATCCGGGAAGTTTGCCGCTTCATCTTTCATATGGGTTACAGTACGGTCAACTTCTTCACGTAATTGTACACGCCAAGCATCTAGGATTTTTTTGAAATGCTCTAATTGCTCAGGGTTCATGTATTCTTCGTTAGGTTTCTCCTGGTAAGGTGCTACCCCTGCCAAGGCTAAAATACCTAAAGCTTTTTGATTTGGCATGCTAAGTCTCCTAATGCTAAATAAATTAAATATCCTAACTCACTTAGGTTATTTAATTGCAAGTGCCAATTATAAATAGACCTGAAATATCAGAACTATATTGTGTTACAGAGAATAAAAATCAAGAAAGATTCAATAAAAAATTAAATTTAAGATAAAATTCAATAAATTAGCTTGATTAAAAATTAAGAAATATTGAAATATTCATCTGCAAGCCCACTTTTTTAGCAAGTTTTACCCTAATTCGTCAATGCTTTGTTTGATTATTTGATGACGACTTCCAGCCGGTTTTCAAGACTGATTTCAATATCATCGCCGTTATGAGTAAAATTTGCCTGATAGGCCAAGACTTCAACTCCCTGTTGTTTGGCACTTGCCAATAGCTCGGCATATTGTGGATCTATGTGCCTGGCAGCCTGCACTGAATGAATGCCTGAATGTAGTACGGCGAATAGCAATACCGCTTTGTCGCCTTGTGCTGCCATCTCGATTAATTCGCGTAAATGCTTTTGTCCGCGAGTTGTCACGGCATCAGGGAAATAGCCTTGGCCATTTTTCAGTAAAGTGACACTTTTAACTTCGATATACGTTTTCTGTTGATTATCGTCCGTTAATAGAAAATCGATTTTACTGTTTTCACTGCCGTATTTTACCTCTCGTTGCAATGTACTAAAGCCAGCTAATTCAGGTATTTTCCCTTGCAATAGTGCTTGTTCAACCACTTGGTTGGCTCGAATGGTATTGACACAGATCCAATGCTGTTGCTGGGTGAAAGTACATTCCCAGCTAAAGGGATATTTACGCTTAGGGTTATTTGATGTGCTGTAATAAACGCTATCACCAGGTGTTGCACAGCCGGTCATCGCGCCGGTATTCGCGCAATGTATCGTGGTTGTGGAATCATCCGTTAGGGTGATATCGGCAAGAAAGCGTTTATAGCGTTTAATGAGTGTTGCTTGGTTAACGGCTATTTTCATCGAGAACTCAAATACTAAACATTGATTTTATAGTTAAGGCCTTTCACTTCATCACCCGTGATGCCGCGAAATCCCCATTGATAGGGCGCTTGTTCTTTAATGGTTATTTCGATATCGATGGGTGATATTGCCAGCTGACTTTCTATTTCGCTGAACAGGGCTTTGATCAGGGCTTTTTGGGTTTTTGGCTGACGTCCTGCCATCATGTTGATTTCGATTACTGTATAAGCGTCTGAGCGCCCGCCGGGGTAATAAAAATCTTCTTTTGCTAATGAGATAAAACGATGGGCGCGCTTATCTTCAGGCATGCCGAGTACTGACTGCATACAGCCATGAATAACCTCAGATAATTTGGCTTTAATTGGATTTAAGTGTTCTTTGATGCCATAAACGACGATCATCTTGTTAACTCCTGGCTATTGCTTGTTTTATTGGTCAGACTGGCTTGATATTCGTTAAAACCCTCTTCGATGGCTGGAAAAATATCAACAATTTCAAAATAAGGCACTGTAAATATTTTACTGTCTCTTAGTGCATCGATTAAAAAGTAATAATCCTGAATGTTCTCAGTTTCATACACCGCGATATCGCTGCATTTGGTGGTAAAGGCTTCCGCGTCATACAGGCGCACCGAAACGCTGGGATAACGGGAAAATATTTCACTAATTGTGGTGTCAAAGTAGTCTTGTCGTGCTTCCCTGCTAAGAGATAACCATTGTTTAGTGGCATTCATATGGACAAAAAAGGTGTATTTTCTTGGCATAGCGTTTCCTTACGTTAATAAATGAGCTTTAATTTTCTTCTGTTAGATATCATGTTTTGATGAAGTGAATTCAAGAGCTTAGTTAAAAATATCTGATTGGTATTTTTTACAGAGCTTTTTACCGTGCATCTTAATAGCTGATACAATATGATTTAACTAAACTTTTCTCAAGGCAAAACTCCAATGACACAAGTGGCTTCAATTCAGTTAACCTTTGAACAACCAAGCAATAATTGGCAGCAGGATAAATTAGTCCAGCTCGTCGGCGACATTATCTATATTTACCTAAAACAGGATAATGAGTTTGTTTTGCGTCAAATTCAAGCCGCGGCGCGCAGCATTGAAAAGCTTGGTGTTGAACATGCAAAACTTATTGGTGAGCAATGGGAGCTTGAGCGACAATGGGCATTTGCTTTAGGATTTACCTGCGTCGGCAAGTTATGCAATATTGAATTTACCGGTAACAGCGACGATATTAATCGCTTAAACGATAAGTTGGCTGTGTTTTCCTGGGCACGAGATTTAACCAATCATACGCCAGCCCAATTGCCACCACAACAGCTAGCTCAAGCGGCGATTGATTATTTAACCGCGCAGGCACCTGCTTATGTTTCCAGTACACTTATTTGTGGTGACGAACTGGCCACTCAGGGCTGGCTGGGGATTCATAATGTTGGCAAGGGCAGTATTAATCCGCCTTGTTTGTTAGAGCTAGATTTTAATCCCACTCAGGATAAAGACGCTCCGATAAAAGCCTGTTTAGTAGGCAAAGGCATTACTTTTGACAGTGGTGGTTACAGTATTAAATCCAGTGCCGGGATGTTTGATATGAAAGCGGATATGGGCGGTGCTGCCGTGGTTGCCGGAGCGTTAGCGTTAGCTATCCGTCAAGGATTAAAGCACAGGGTGAAACTGATCTTATGTTGTGCTGAAAATATGATCTCAAATAATGCCTATAAACTTAGTGACATTATTACTTACAAAAATGGCGTCACTTGTGAGGTCGCCAATACCGATGCGGAAGGGCGAATAGTACTGGCGGATGGTCTATTATTAGCAGCTGAAAGCAAACCTGAAATGATCATTGATGCTGCAACGTTAACCGGCGCAGCTGTGATGGCAACCGGTGGCGATTATACCGCGCTGTTTGCCCTGGATAATGAACTGGCAAAAAAAGCCCGACTTACTGCCAGCATAGTTAATGAGCCAATATGGCAGCTGCCGTTAGCTCCATGGCATCAGGCAAAATGCCCTTCAGCTTTTGCTGATACCGCCAATAGTCGTACCCAAAAAGGTGGGGGAGCCGGTGGTGCCAGTAACGCAGCAGGTTTTTTATCACGCTTTGTCGAAAATGACGGTAAGGGCTGGCTGCATTTTGATTTGGCTGGTGCCTATAATGGTTCCGCTAACGAGCTATGGGCCGCAGGAGCTACCGGGCTTGGTATTGCCACCATTGCTGAATTGATCCGCTAGTCATTTATATAAAAAGGGTCTAACCATTGGTTAGGCCCTTTTAGTAAATGAACTATCGTGATTTAGCTAGTCACCATTTCATTGTCTTCGATATAGCTGACTAACCAGTTTTTAGCGCTTTCAATATCACTAAAAACATGAAATGGTAAGTTGCAGTTTTGGTAGATGCGTCTAAGCTGCATTTGTTGAACATCGGCAGTATTACTGTTGATGATGACGCTGGCATTGGCAATCATCCCTCGCTCCATGCGATAGCGGGTAATTTCAATTATTGCCTGTTCGGCGTCCGGGGTAAAAATGCTGTTGCCGTAAAAGGTCACTAAAATTCCCCAGGTTTTACCGGCAAAGTTATTACAGGCCTGATACATTTCTTGTACATAGGCTTGTGTGGTTACTTCATTAAATGGGCCATGAGCATCAACAAGCAAAATATTGTCATCTGATTTGATTTGGTAGCTTCCGTGTGCTGCTAATTTCATCTTGACTCTCTTTAATAAAAAAGGGAACTATTAGTAGCAATAATTTGTTTACTTGCCAAGTAAGCAGGTTTTTCCTAACTTTCAAGTTTTTAACTTTTTAAAATACAATAGGTTACCTTTGCACTAACGACCAAGTTTTTAATGGGATATAGTTAACGCCATCTGGCGTTGGTTGTGAATGGTATAAGCTAAAGCTATTGATAGATAAGTTGAGCTGAGGTTGCAAATTTTTTGCTAATAATTTGGCTTTTCGAAAGATAGTTACATGTGGATGATATGGGCGATGTTCCTGAGCTATGCCTGAATTCATCGCTTGTTGCGATAACAGGTCGGCAAGTGCTATCAAAGGCTCGGGAAAGTGTTGGCAGCCAAGGTATAGCACTTTGGCTTTTTTAAATAAGCCCAAGAGATCACAATGAATAGTAAATTGTTTTTCTGTTGGTGAGGTGAACGGCAAAAACTGTTGATCGCAAAAATCGATTAACATCTGTTGTTGCTCGTCATCAATCATGCCTAAAAATGCCAGTGTGATATGAAAGTTTTCACTGTTTACCGGTTTTGCTGCCAGTGAGAGGTGTTGTTTGCGCCATAATGCTATGGCCTCTTTATCTGAATTATTAACATCTAATGCGAAAAATAAACGTTTCATGTGATTGTATTTATCGTGCGTTATTAGAGCATCATACATTAGTTAAGCTTGATGAAAAGTTAACGCTTACTATGGTTGTTTTTTGGTGATATATCTAGCTAAGGTTACTTTGATGATTAACTGTTTTCATTTAAAATTGGCTTAATCCCAACCAAAGTTAGCTAAACTATGTCTTCAGCTCTTCCCATAGATGCGATTAAATCGGATTTTCTTCTCGCCATTACACAGCACAATACTTTGATACTTTCAGCAGAGCCTGGAGCAGGGAAGTCTACCCGGCTGCCATTATGGTTATTAGAAGAAAGTGCCAATATCTCCGGTAAAATTTATTTGCTACAACCGCGCAGAGTAGCGGTGAAAAATATCGCTAATTATTTAGCGCGGCAGCTTGGCGAATCTGTTGGTCAGTCGGTAGGGTATCGATTACGTAACGAGACTAAAACCTCTAGTCAAACTCGTTTGGAAGTAGTGACTGAAGGCATCTTAGTGCAAATCATGCAAAATGATCCTGAGTTTGCAGAGGCTAGTGTTGTTATCCTTGATGAATTTCATGAGCGTTCCTTACAGGCGGATCTGGCGTTTGCTCTGGCGCGTGATATTCAGCAGGGATTGCATGAAGCATTAACCCTGATTTTAATGTCTGCAACCATCGCCAGCAATGAGTTACAGCAGGCTTTACCCGATGCGGTATCGCTGAGCAGCCAGGGGCGGAGTTTTCCGGTAAAGCTATGCTATCGCCCCCCGGCGAATACGCGTTTGTGGCGCGAGCATCTGCTTAAAGTGCTTAAGCAAAGCCTTAACGAATACGCTGGTTCGGTTTTAATATTTTTGCCCGGCAGTGGGGATATTCGCTATTTGGCCGAGCAGTTAGCCGACCTGGCATCTGATAAGCTTTTGGTTTGCCCGCTTTATGGCGATCTTACTCTTAACGAGCAGCAACGGGCAATTGCGCCTTGTAAGGATGGTGCTCGGAAAATCGTGCTTGCCACCAATATTGCCGAAACCAGCTTAACTATTGACGGCATCAACTTAGTAATCGACAGTGGCTTGGAAAAAGTCGCGATTTATGACGAAAGCACGCTCACCAATAAACTGGTGCAGCGCAATATTGCCAAATCTTCTGCTATTCAGCGCACTGGTCGAGCCGGGCGGCTTGTTGAAGGTACTTGCATTAGGTTATTTGCTGAAGAAGAATTCCAACGGCGCAGCAGCCAAAGTGATTTGCCGATTAACCAGGCGGATATTCTGCCACTGGTTATCGAAGCTGCGCGTTGGGGAGTGACCCGCTTGAGCGACTTGCCGCTGTTAGATTTACCTAGCCCAATAAGTGAAAGTATTGCCTGGCAGGCGTTATCAGATATCAATGCAATTGATAGTAAGCGCAGACTTACTGAGCATGGCACGCAGCTGGCAAAATTACCTTGTCATCCTCGCTTTGCTCACATGATTATTTGCGCCAAGGAGCTTGAGCAGGATTATCAGTGCTTGGGGTTAGCTTATTTAGCCTGTTTGCTCACGGCATTATTGGAAGAGCGAGATATTTTTAACCGTGAACAGGCCGAGGATAATAGCAATATTAATCAGCGGCTACAGCTATTAGTGCTTAGCAAAAATTACCACCATCGGCAACTTGTCCAACAGGCAAAACGCCTGGCTAAAGTAGCGAATATTAAAGTGGTAGAGCGATTGCCGTTGGATAAAACCGGCAGCTTGCTGTTTCTCGCTTATCCTGAACGGCTTGCCAAACGTCGAAAGCAAGATGGCGAATACCTTGCCAGTTACGGCAAAGGTTTGCAGCTGGCGCTGCAAGATTCTTTAATTAATGAAGAATACCTGGTGGCGGCTGTGATTTCTGCCTATCGCGGTAAATTGCAAATCCGGCTGGCGGCAGCGGTTGATGTTAATTTGCTGCGAAGTTGGCAGCTAGTGGCAGAGACCAAGCAACAAGTATGCGCATACCAGGCTGACAGTGAGCGAATTATCGCGGTTAGCCAGAAAAAGCTCGGCGGCATAATTATTGAGCAAAACAATATTAAAGCTAGTATCAGTGAGCAACAGGCAGCAAAAGTGTGGCTTGAGCAAATTGACAAATATGGCTTGAGTTTTTTGAACTGGCAAACGCAGGATCAGGAATTAGTATTGCGTTGGCGCTGGCTTAATCAAACGCAGCAAGACAGCCAGTTGCCTGATATCAGTGAATCAGCATTGCTAAATAGCCTGGAATTATGGTTGCAGCCCTTTTTAAACGGTATTTTTACTAAAGCTGAGCTTAATAAACTGGATATTTCGGCCATGCTATTGGCTATGCTGGATTATTCACAGCATCAGTTACTCGATAATTTAGCGCCGAGCTATTTTATTGGTTCAACCGGGCGCAAGTGTCCGATACGTTATAGTTTGGAACAGGCGCCGATCGTCTCATTGCCGATGCAGGAAGTGTACGGCATGAAAGTCAGCCCTGGTGTTGGTCAGGGAAAAGATCGGGTGAGTTTAACCATGGAACTGTTATCACCGGCGCAGCGGCCGATCCAAATTACCAGCGATCTGGCCGGTTTCTGGCAAGGCAGTTACAAAGAAGTGCAAAAAGAAATGAAGGCCAGATACCCGAAACATTACTGGCCGGACGATCCTGCAAATGCCAAAGCCACCAATAAAACTAAAAGGCATTTAACGGTTTAGTCTTAGGTGAAATAGTTTACAATCTGGCTATCAGTTATCTTAAATACATTATATGACATTACTACTTATTTATCTGACGGTTGCCATTGGCGTTTCTTTTTTATGCTCAGTGTTAGAAGCCGTGCTGTTATCGGTGACACCAAGTTTTATTGAGCAGCTGAAAAAGAAAAAGCCGCATGGCGCTTTGGTGCTGGCGAAAGTAAAGCAAAACATAGATAAATCGATCTCTAGTATCCTGATCTTAAACACTTTCGCTCATACCATGGGCGCTGCCGGCGTTGGTGCCCAGGCGATTCGGGTTTTTGGTGAGGAAAAAGAAACTCTGATCGCATTTTTGCTGACATTGGCAATTTTGTATTTTTCTGAAATCATCCCGAAAACTATCGGCGCGAAATTCTGGCGTTCACTGGCATTGCCTTGTGCCTATGTTATTAGTTTTCTGGTTAAGCTGGTGTATCCCTTGGTATGGTTTTCTACATTGATCACTCGAATGTTCAACAAGCGCAAAAAAGATGTTGTTAGCCGTGAAGAAATCAAGGCATTTACCGCCTTGGGTTATAAAGGTGGTTCGATTATTCGCCAAGAAAATTTACTGGTGGAAAATATTTTAACTTTACGAGAAGTCAAAGCGGCGGATATTTTAACCCCGAGAAGTGTTGTTCATGCGCTCGAGCAAAATCTTACTATCAGTGAAGCGTTAAATAATGAACAGACGGATAGTTTTACTCGTATTCCAGTGTATTTAGCGACAACTGACAATATTGTTGGTGTGGTGATTAAAAGTCAGTTATACCAGCATGAACGTCAAGGCGAAGGTCAACAAGCAATTAAAGCTGTTATGCAACCGCTTCATCGAGTGTCAGAAAGCTTGCCAGTACTGCTGTTACTTGATTTGTTTATTAAACGTAATGAGCACATTTTCCTGGTGGAAGATCATTTTGGCCAAATGGCGGGGATAGTGACGCTGGAAGATGTCATTGAGACTTTTATCGGCCGGGAAATTGTTGATGAAAGTGATAAAGTTGAAGATATGCAGAAGTTGGCGAAAGCTAAGTATCGACAGAGACTTAAGTCTGAATTTAATAAAGTGTCTGATCTTGAACAGCCAAAAGAATAGCGATAAATGGTAAAGAAAAAACGATCAGCAGAAACTGTTACCAAGCAAGTGCCTGAGCAAGCTATAAGCTCGAAAAAACGCCGTTTATTTATTTTCAGCATTAAATTGCTTGTGACAGCCTTGGTCGTACTCGCTTTTTATACCTTGTATCTCGACAGCAAGGTTGTGGCGAAATTTGAAGGTCAACGCTGGCAAGTGCCGGTGCAGGTTTATGGCAAAATTGCCCGCTTTGAGCTAGGTGATGATATTAACTTATCTCACCTTAAAGAAGAGCTGTTGCTGACCGGTTATCAAAGGGTGAATAAACCGCAGCAACCGGGGGAGTTTGCGCTATCGAAACACAGAATAATCATTTATCAACGGCCGTTTGATTTCGGTTCTGGCCTGGAAGATAGCAAGCTTATTACCATTGATGTCGATGGTCAGGAAGCAATTGCTAAGATCAGTCAGCTGTATCTGGATAACGTTATTGTTGATGCAGTTGAACTGGAGCCTTATTTTATTGCTCGTATCGTGCCGAAAAACAAGGAAGATCGGGTACTCGTGCCATTGCAGTCGGTACCGGAAAAATTATTAGATACCTTATTACTGGTTGAAGATCGTGAGTTTTATCACCATGCGGGGATTTCGCCACTTGGTATTTTACGGGCGCTCTATAATAACTTGCGCGCCGGACGCACGGTGCAAGGTGGCAGCACCTTAACCCAGCAGTTGGTTAAGAACATGTATTTGACCCGGGACAAAACCCTGTGGCGTAAGCTTAATGAAGCGATTATGGCGCTGCTATTGGAATACAGATACAGCAAAGATCAATTACTGGAAGCCTATATTAATGAAGTGTATCTCGGACAACATTTTGCCAATGGCATTTATGGCTTTGGTCTGGCGGCAGAGTTTTATTTTGGTAAAAGTGTCGCTCAGCTCACGAATGAACAAATGGCGACATTAGTCGGGGTGATCAAAGGGCCGAGCTATTATGATCCCTGGCGTTATCAGCGGCGGGTAAAAAAACGTCGCGATCTGGTGCTTAAATTAATGTTTGAGCAGGAATTTTTAACTAAAGCTGAGTACTTATCGGCGGTTGAGTCCAGTTTGTCTGTTCGTCAGTCCCGCCGTTTGCGCAAAAACAAGCAAAAATATCCTAACTATCTGCAACTGGTGAAACGTGAGTTATCTGAACTATTATTGCCTGAAGAACAGGCATCCGGCATTAGAGTGTTCACAACGTTTTCTCCTTATAGCCAGCAGCTAGCACAGAGCTCTGTTGAGCAGCAACTGGCAAAGCTTGCAAAAAATAAGCAACATTCGTTGCAGGCGGCAATGCTAGTGACCGACATAGATACAGGGGAGATTAAAGCACTAATTGGCGACAAAAATAGCGGTTATGCCGGTTTTAACCGGGCATTAAATGCTAAACGCCCGATTGGCTCCTTGATCAAACCGGCTATTTACATTGCGGCGCTGGAGCGCTATCAACAATATCAGCTGGGAAGTCTGTTAGATGATACACCGATAAGTTTTGAGATGGATAACGGTGAGGTTTGGCGGCCAAAAAACTATAACGGCAAGTTTCAAGGTCAAGTATCATTGCACGACAGTTTGGTAAAATCGCTTAATATTCCAACGGTGAATTTAGGGATGGCAATCGGCTTAACTAATATTGCCGATATCATCCACTTGCTCGGTTTTGATGAAGATATTACCTTGCGCCCGTCGATGCTGCTCGGGGCGATTAATATGTCGCCGTATCAGGTTAATCAGTTATATCTGCCATTTGCCAATCAAGGCTATTTTGTTAACAGTCATGTGGTGGATAAAATTGTCTCGGCGCAGGGGGAAACCTTGTATCGCCATCAGATACCCAATACCCCGTATTTTTCCGAGCAGGCCAGTTATCTAACCGATTTTGCGTTAACTCATGTCACGACTGATGGCACGGCAAAATCTTTGACTTGGCGGCTGAAAAACCATGTTGTTGCCGGTAAAACCGGTACCACTAATGATCAACGAGATAGCTGGTTTGTTGGCTATGATAATAAACACTTAGTCACCGTCTGGCTGGGGCGTGATGATAATCAGGCGACAGAATTTACCGGCAGCAGTGGCGCCTTGACCCTATTTGCGGAGTTTATGTCGCATTACGGTGTCATTGATAAAGAGAGTGAAATACCAGATGGTATTGAGGCGGTTTCTTTTGAACGAAAAACCGGGTATCCGATGGCGGTTGATTGTCAAAATACCGTCGATTATCCGGCAGTAAAAACTGGATTGGCCTATCAATATTCCTGTTCTAAAGGAGCAGCAAAACCGAAAAAGGAGCCTTCCTGGTTTGAAAAATTATTTGGTTGATTTTTAACCGCTATCTCAGTAGACAAACCTCTTAACAATAATAATTCTTATTTAGCTGTTTGTCGGTAGCAGTTAAAGCAGCATTTTTTATTTTATCCCGTTCTAAGCGCCTTATTTACCTTGTAAAAAATAGGGCTTTTCTTTATGATCAGAAAAATTTTTTGTCGCTAAGAATGTTTGAATAAAAAACACTCAGTGGTTCTCTTTATTCAAATATAAAATAATTGGAGATGTTGGATGAGCAATGTGCCCGTGAACAACGGCCGTCGACGCTTTTTAACTGCTGCTACCTCGGTAGTTGGCGGTGTTGGTGTTGTCGGTGTAGCTGTGCCTTTCATTGGATCCTGGAACCCAAGTGCTCGTGCGAAAGCAGCGGGGGCTCCAGTGGAAGTCAATATAGGTAAAATTGAATCAGGTCAAATGATCCGAGCCGAATGGCGCGGTAAACCTGTGTATGTTGTACGTCGTACAGAAGAAACGGTTAAATCCTTGTCTAATCTTGACGACCAGTTACGAGATCCTAATTCTGATGAGCCTCAACAGCCAGAATATGCGAAGAACGAGTACCGTTCGATTAAGCCAGAATATTTAGTGGCGTTAGGGGTTTGTACTCACTTGGGCTGTGCGCCGACTTATCGAAAAGGTGATTTTGACGAAGTGGTAGAAGGCGTTAAAAACGGATTCTTCTGTGCTTGCCACGGTTCTAAATACGATATGGCTGGGCGTGTGTTCCAAGGTGTTCCTGCTCCGTTAAATTTAGTGGTACCAGAGCATACTTATATTAATGATGATACCTTGATCATAGGTGTCGGCCAGGGAGAAGCATAATGAATAATTTTATGGCCTGGATTGAAAAACGCCTGCCATTGATGGATGCGATGAACAAGCATGCGGCACAATATCCGGCACCCAAGAATTTTAACTTTTGGTATGTCTTCGGTATTTTAGCTTCAGTAGTGTTAGTCAATCAATTACTGACCGGTATCTGGTTGACCATGAACTACGAGCCGTCAGGTGAAGGAGCGTTTGCCTCGGTTGAATATATTATGCGTGATGTTGATTACGGCTGGTTATTGCGTTATATGCATTCTACCGGTGCATCAGCATTTTTTATCGTCGTCTATTTGCATATGTTTCGTGGCATGATTTATGGCTCATACCAAAAACCACGTGAATTATTGTGGATTTTCGGTATGTTGATCTTTCTGGTATTAATGGCTGAAGCCTTTATGGGCTACTTATTACCTTGGGGGAACATGAGTTATTGGGGGGCACAGGTAATTATCTCCTTGTTTGGTGCTATCCCTGTTATTGGTGATGATTTAACTGTTTGGATCCGTGGTGATTATGTTATCTCAGGTGCAACATTAAACCGTTTCTTCGCCTTACATGTTGTTGCCTTACCATTAGTTTTAGTGGTCTTAGTATTCTTGCATATTTTAGCTTTGCATGAAGTGGGTTCTAATAACCCAGACGGTACTGATATTAAAAAGCCTAAAGGCAGTGTACCCGAGGAAGAACAGAGCAAGTTTAAGTTTCATAAACAATACGCTGATAAATACGATATTGTTGATGCGGTGCCATTTCACCCATACTACACGGTTAAAGATTTAGTGGCAGTCGTACTGTTCTTAATCGGCTTCTGTTGGATAATGTTCTTCGCGCCAGAAGGTGGTGGTTACTTTATCGAAGCGCCAAACTTTGAACCGGCAAATGGTTTGAAAACACCTGAGCATATTGCGCCTGTTTGGTATTTTGGGCCTTTCTATACCATTTTGCGTGTGGTTCCTGATAAATTAATGGGGGCTATTTTGATGTTTGCTGCTATCGGTATGCTGTTTGCCTTACCTTGGTTTGATCGTGGGGTCGTGCGTTCCATTCGTTACCGTAGCAAATTTCATTTAATTAATATTACTCAATTTGCGGTTAGTTTTATTGCGCTGGGTATATTAGGTACAAAAGCGCCAAGTGATTTGAACAATCTGATTGGTATTATTGCTACATTCGGTTATTTCGGTTTCTTTGTTGCGTTGTGGCTCTACAGTAAAAATGAGAAGACGAAACCAGTTCCAGAGAGGGTGACAGGATAATGAAAAAGTTATTAGTAGCAATTTTAGCTTGTGTTCCTATGCTGACACTAGCTTCAAGCTCAGGCGTGCACTTGGAAAAGGCGGGTAACGATTTAACTGACAAAGCGTCATTAAAACGTGGTTTTGAGAACTTCTTAAATTACTGCCTTGGGTGCCATCAACTGCAACATCAACGTTATAACCGTACTTTTGCTGATCTAGGTATCAGCGATGATGAAGGTAAAGCGAAGTGGATGCCTACCGGCGAAAAAGTGGGTGATCATATCACCAATACTATGCCGGCAAAAGAAGCGGCAAAATGGTTTGGTACAGCGCCACCAGATTTAACTCTTGAGGCTCGTTTGAGAAGCCCGGATTGGATTTATAGTTATTTGCGCTCGTTTTATGTGGATCCTGAACGTCCATTTGGTGTCAATAACAAGATCTTTAAAGATGTTGGTATGCCGCATGTCCTGCAAAACCTGCAAGGCATCAGAACCGTGGATGAGCATGGTAATTTATCTCCGGCAACTGGCGGTACCATGTCAGAGGAAGAATACGACGCATTTGTTCGTGATTTGGTAAATTTCCTGGAATATGTTGGGGAACCAAGTAAGCTGGAAAGAGAAAGTATGGGTTACTGGGTGATCGGTTTCTTAGTGATTTTATTTATTCTTTCTTACCTGCTGAAGAAAGAATATTGGCGAGATGTGCACTAGTATTAGTGCAGCGCTGTAAAAAAAGTTTTTGGGGGCCTATGCCCCCTTTGTTAGTTTTTAATTAGTTAAAATTTGGAGGCGAAATGGCCGTTGCTGCAAACAAACGCTCTGTCATGACTTTGTATTCTCATGCCGATGATATGTATAGCCATCAAACACGTATTGTCTTGGCTGAAAAAGGCGTTGGTGTAGACATTCATTTAGTGGATATGGCGAATTTGCCGGAAGATTTATTAGATTTAAATCCTTACGGAACCGTTCCTACATTAATTGATCGTGAGTTAGCGCTTTACGAAGCGTCAATTATTATCGAATATTTAGATGAGCGTTTTCCTCATCCACCGTTAATGCCGGTTTATCCGGTGTCTCGTGGTCGTAGCCGCTTGATGATGCACCGTATTGAGCAAGACTGGTATAGCCTAGCGAGAACCATTTTAAATGGTACGGCTGAACAAGCGGATAAAGCACGTCTTGAATTAAAAGAAAGCTTGTTAAGTGTTGCACCTATCTTAAATGAAGCGCCTTATTTTATGAGCGAAGAATTTAGTCTGGTAGATTGTTATCTGGCACCATTATTATGGCGTTTACCGGCATTTGGTATCGAGCTTGAAGGCCAAGGTGCGAAAGAGCTGAAATCATACATGCTGAAGATCTTTGAGCGTGAATCATTCCAGGCTTCACTTACTGAAGCTGAACGTGAATTACGTTTCGGTAGCGCAGTGTAAGCTATGTCAATTGAAATGACTTCTACTAAGCCCTACATTGTTAGGGCTTTTTATGACTGGATTTCTGATAACCAGCTCACTCCTTATATTGTGGTGGATGTCAGCGTCTATGGTGTATTAGTACCTATGGCTTATGTTAACGATGGTCAAATAGTGTTGAATATCTCTGCTTCGGCGGTTGGCGCTATTTCCATGGTGGGTGAGCAGATAGAATTTAGTGCACGTTTTGGCGGTAAACTCGAGCATTTAGTGGTGCCTTATGGCGCGATAGCAGCGATTTATGCTAAAGAAAATGGTGCCGGTACTAATCTTGCGATTGAACACCCAGAAATGCCTGCGCAGAACAGCGAACAGCCAAGTTCAGGTGCTGGTCTTTCTTCTGTCAGCACTGCGCCAAGTGATGATACTGCTAAACAGGAAAAACCTAAAGCCAAAGGCAAACCTAGCCTGAAAGTGATTAAGTAGCTTCTTCTCGTCTGGTAGGAGATTGATAAAATGTCGGTCGCCACGAACATAATGAGTTGCGACAAAAAATCCATCATAATGATGGATTTTTTATGTCTAAATTATTGTCTTGAACTTGCTAATTAATATATTCAAACATCTTAAAAACGCGATTAACGCCGCTGATATTGCGGGCAACTTCTACCGCTTCGTTACCTTGTTCGGCGTTAATTAAGCCGAGCAGAAATACTTCACCATTTTCAGTGACTACCTTGATGTTAGTCGCATCGACTTTATCATTGGCAAACAGTGCAGTTTTCACTTTCGAGGTTAACCAGACATCGTTACTTTGAGTGGTAATAGATACCGTATTGCCGATGCGGATTTGATCGTAAATTTGCTCTATACCTTCCACTTGATTAAGTGTTTTGATCGCGAGATCCTTTAAATAGCTGTTCGGCGCCTGACCAACGATTAACGCTTTGGCGTTGACACTGACCACTTGCAGGTTGGTATTTTCAGACAAACCCTCTACCTTGGCGAGCTTTGCATGAGCCGTCAGCTCGATCTTTTGATCATCGATCAACTTACCAACACTACGGTTATCACTGATCACCGTTGCTCCGCCAACGACACCAACCACGGCTGCGGTCACACAGCCCTGTAAAGTTGTAACCGTTGCAGCAATTAGTAATAAATGTTTCAACTTTATCATTAGTTAGCTTTCTTCTTGTGGAAATAGCGTGGTATCAATAATGTCGCATAAACAGTGAATCACTACTAGATGAACTTCCTGGATCCGGGCAGTACGCGATGATGGCACGCGAATTTCGACATCGTTTTCACCTAACAAACCGGCGATATCACCGCCGTCTTTACCGGTAAGTGCGATGATCGGCATATCACGGGCAACAGCCGCCTCAATCGCCTTAATGACGTTGCGAGAGTTACCGCTGGTGGAGATGGCTAATAACACATCGCCTGCGTTACCTAATGCTCTAACTTGCTTGGAAAATACCTCATCGTAATGATAGTCGTTGGCGATCGAAGTTATGGTTGAGCTGTCGGTCGTCAGCGCAATTGCCGGCAAACTCGGGCGCTCGGTTTCATAACGATTTAACAACTCGGCAGAAAAATGTTGCGCGTCACCAGCAGAGCCGCCATTACCGCAAGCCAAAATCTTATGTCCCGCCAATAAGCTTTGCACCATGATCATGCCTGCTTGTTCGATAGGGCTTGCTAAGGCTTCGCTGGCGGCAATTTTGGTTTGAATACTTTCAGTAAAGTTGCTTTTAATTCTCTCTAACATAAATGCACGTTGCTCCAGTAGCTTTGCGGTTAAAAGGCATTTTTTAGCCAAGTGATAGTTGGCTGATCGTTATTCCCTTCATTTAATCCCTGTTGGTGCAGGAAAAATTTGGCGGTTTTATGAAGTTTTTGCTGCTTCGCCGAACTCACTGCGGCAATGGCGCCACCAAACTGGCTATTTTTGCGGTATTTCACTTCAACAAAAACCACTGTGCCGTTATCTTGCATGATGAGATCTATTTCTCCATTACGGCTGTGAAAGTTTTTTGCCACCGGAACCAGCCCCTGTTTGCTGAGGTAAGTTTCAGCATACAATTCCCATTCATTGCCCGCAGCTCGATGGCTGTTATTCGGTGATTTGCTAGTCCATAGCAATTTGTTCTACCTTATCTTTTTGATAGCTGCCCCAAAGTAAACTGCGAGTCAATATGCCTTGTTGATCGAGTTTTAATACCCCGGTTTGACCATAATGACGAATATACGGCGTTTGCTGTAAGGCTGAGAATTTATTGATCAAGGATAAACTGTCATAACCCATGGCAAAAATACGCTTGAGGTTATCGTTAGTGTTTGGCCAGATTTCATCAGTAATCTTTTTAAGTGATTGATTTTGCTGTTTACTTTTTAATAACCACGGCATCTCGGTAAATTGCAAGCCGGTGAGGTCACGGCTGTCACTACTATCGGCATTGTCACTATGGCTGCGCGAGCTGGCAAATATCGGGATGGTATCGGCAAATGGGCTGATATTAACGTCGATATAAGGCTTAAGCAGGCGAGTTTCGTTCGGTGTGCTGACTAGGTAGATCATGTCGATATCCCGGCGATTACGAGCTTCGGTTTTCAGCTTTTGTCGAATACGGCGGTCGATTTCATCAATTCGTTGTTGGCTCTGTTCTATCCCTAAAGTAGTTTTCAGTTGTTGCTGCATATCCTTTCTATTATCAAAGAAAATAATTTCTGGGGCGTTACCTGTGACTTTTTGCCATTGCTTAACAAAGGTTAAGGCAATATGCTGACTGATCTTATCGTGCTGGCTGAGCACTATCGGATGTTTGAAGTTTTTTCGGCTCAAGGTGGTGGCGGCCTGAATGGCTTCTTCTTTAGCGTCCATCGAGAATACTATCTGTTGAGTTTTAGCCTGCTGCTGCACTGGAACATTAAGCAGCAAGGTAGGCAGTAGCAGATCATCTTGTGCGATATAGGCATCGACATTGGGTTTAAGTAACGGGCCGATGACATAATCAATTTCTCGCTCGGCAAGCTGTTGTGCCAGCAGGGTAAAGTCTAATGTCGTTGAATCAATAAAATGTAACTGTACTTGTGAATTGGCGCTATAGCCAGCGAGAATCCCCTGTTGAGCCGCTTCACCTGCCGCTTGGTGTTTTCCTGACAAGGGTACTATTACTGCAATATTTTGATAGTTGACCTTGGTTTGAGCGATTTGTGTTTGCTCGGCTAATAACTGCTGCGTGATAACTTGTGCCGGGTGGTTTGGAAAGTCACGACGCCACTGGATAAGATAACGTTGTAAGCTTTGTGGCTGGTAACCAAATCTATGGGCGAAATTTAATAACTGTTGCCAGCCAGTAATCTCAGGCGGATTTAAGGCAACCAGCTGTTCAATTTGCCATTGTGACAGTTCATTGAGTTGTTGCCACAACGATGTGATCTGCTCATCGCTAGGATTGTTTTGCAAGGCAAACGCGCGTAATTGCGCGTCGCTCGCCATCAATAACAGGCCTCGTTTGCGCTGTACTTGTGCCAATAATTGATAATAGCCAGCGGTTAACAGGTTTTCATCAGTGACTGCTGATTTGGCCTGTTGTAGTGCCGCTATGGATAATTCAACCTTATCTAATAAATATAGATTTTGTGCTTTTAATAATTGCAGCTGGTATTGCTGACTTTCGTCGCTTGCTAATGGCAATAATTGCTGGCTTAACCAAAGGGATTTGGCGTAGTTTTGCTCGGTAAAATATTGCTCGCTTGCCTGAATTAATAATTCAGTTGCCTGCTCTGGTAGTTGTTGTTGCTGTGCCTGAGCGAGTAAATCATCGGCACTTATCACTTTGCTAATAACTGTTTTAACCGGCTTGGTTCTGGCTTTAGTGCGGCTGACTTGTTGGTTGGTAGAGCAGCCAAAGGTTAAACTCATTAGTAAAATGACGATAGATATTAAGCCGAAGTTAACTTTCATATATATTAGGTTCACCAAGAAAATCTGTATTTTATTCACGGAATTAACCTTATAATAAACGCCATTGTTATTAGCCTCAACATAAGTATTGATAAATGACGGAACAAGCAAAACCAAGCGGCACACTTTATATTGTCGCAACGCCGATAGGCAACCTTGCGGATATCAGCCAACGAGCGCTTGATACTTTAACTGAGGTTGACATTATCGCCTGTGAAGATACCCGTCATACCAGGAAGTTATTAACAGCATTTTCGATTTCCAATAAAACCATTTCACTGCATGATCATAACGAACGACAAAAGCAAGAATATGTCGCCGAATTATTACAGTCTGGTAATAATGTCGCGTTAGTGTCAGATGCAGGAACACCACTGATCAGCGATCCCGGTTTTCACTTGGTACGTCATTGTCGCCAGCTGGGTCTGAAAGTATCGCCGGTGCCAGGAGCTTGCGCGGCAATTTCCGCCTTGTCCGTGGCCGGATTGCCCACTGACAGGTTCGCCTTTGAAGGTTTCTTGCCGCCGAAAAGTAATGCCCGTCAATCAGTGTTTGAGGCGGTAAAAAATGAAGCGCGTACCCTTGTCTATTATGATGCCCCCAGGCGGGCAATCGATACAGTTCAGGATATCGTAGCTGTGCTAGGGGGGGAGCGCACTATTGTTATTGCTCGCGAGCTTACCAAAACCTTTGAAACCATCTACTGTGACAGTGCTGAAAATATTCTTGCTTGGTTATCGCAGGACGCTAATCAATTAAAAGGTGAAATGGTGTTGATCATTGAAGGTGCCAAAGCACAAGAGCAAGAAATTTCTCCTGAAGTAGAGCGAACTTTGAAGTTACTTATCAAGGAGTTACCGCCAAAAAAAGCCTGTGCCATAGCCGCCGAAATTTATGGTTTAAATAAAAAAGCATTGTATGAGTTAGCGTTAACTTATAAATAAAATACTTTTACTAGGAGACTGAATTTCATTGCTGATAGTGTGTTATTTAAGGTAGAATGCGCGCCGAGTTGGCCAGACAATCGCTGCTTTGCCGTTGTATCTTCGGATAGACAGGTAGAGGGGAGGAAAGTCCGGGCTCCACAGAGCAGGGTGCCAGATAACGTCTGGGCGGCGTAAGCCGACGACAAGTGCAGCAGAGAGAAGACCGCCGATGGCTGCTTCTATTTCGGTAGAGTGCAGTACAGGTAAGGCTGAAAGGGTGCGGTAAGAGCGCACCGGGTCGCTGGTAACAGTTGACAGCAAGGTAAACTCCACCCGGAGCAAGACCAAATAGGGTTCCAGTATTTTGAGGAATTAGTTCTTCGGAATTAATGCGTGGCTCGCGTTGGAACCGGGTAGGTTGCTTGAGCTATGGAGCGATCCATAGCCTAGACGAATGATTGTCACTTTTCTTCGGAAGAGATACAGAACCCGGCTTATCGGCTAGCTCACTAAATTTCATAAAAGCCTCGACAAAGAGTCGGGGCTTTTTGGTTTATGGACAATCCTTGTTTACTTCGCTTACATTATAGTAAAGGCTATGTTCCTCTTAATTGTGGTTATTTAAACATTATAAGCATTTAAGGCAGCCGTGCTGTTCACCTTGATGCTAACGGTTTGATTATCTGCTAATCGCATTGAGTTACTGGTTCTGACCCTTAACTGTTCACCACTGCTAAGTTCAATCAAAAATAGTCTGCTTTTTCCTTCAAAGCGTGACCAAATCACTTTTCCACTGCCTTGTTCGTCGGCTTGTAAATCAAGATCTTCCGGGCGGATCATGAGCTCAACCGCTTGTTGCAGCTTCTGGTTTACTACGATTGGCATTTGCCCGAGCACACAGCTTGCTGTCTCTTTACTGGCAGAAAGTTGCGCCGGGATAAAGTTGGCATCGCCCAAAAAGCGGGCGACAAATTTGTTTACAGGCCGGGCATAGCAAGTATGAGGGCTGGCAAGTTGCTCTAGTTTTCCCGCTCTCAGTACTCCCACTTTATCGGCAATCGACAGCGCTTCTTCCTGATCATGGGTGACCCAAATCGCAGGTACGCCAGCGGTTTTTAATGCCTGGCGGATTTGCCAGCGCAGTTCGTCTTTTAATGCCGCATCCAGGTTCGACAACGGCTCGTCGAGTAATACCAGCTCCGGTTGATGGGCCAGCGTTCTTGCCAGTGCCACCCGCTGTTTTTGTCCGCCGGATAACTGGCTCGGTTTGACCTGGCTAAAATCGCTTAGCCCAAGGACTTTCAGCCAATGTTTTGCTAATGTCAGGTCTTTTAATCGAAAGCTGACATTTTCTAACACGGTTAAATGCGGAAACAGGGCAAAGTCTTGAAACACCATACCGAGTTTTCTCTTTTCCGGTGGCAGATGATTGCTAGCGCTGGCGATCCAGTGATTGTGCTTAATTTCGCCCGAAGCAATCGGCAGCAGACCGGCAATTGCTTTTAAAATGGTGGATTTACCACAGCCGGTTGGCCCAACCAGCATTAAAATTTCATTTTTTGCCAGTGAAAAGTTCAGATCGCTAATGACAGTGTTAGTGCCATAGTTGACACTTAAATTATTAATTTCAATCATTTATTTTCTGAACCTTTAGTTAATTCTATGTCGTTAAAACGCTCGCCGGTTAACATTAGCATTAGGCCAAGCGCAGAAATAAATATCAGTAATAGCCCTGGCACTGCAGCCAAGCCAAAATAGCCGGCTTCATAGACGCGCCATAAATAAGTTGCCAGAGTTTCATAACCGGTCGGTCCAAGTAATAAGGTTGCGGGTAACTCGCGCATCGCTTCTAAAAATACCAGGGCGCCACCGGCAATGACACCGCGCATGGTTAAGGGTAAGGTGACCCTGCGAAATGCTTCTTGCGGGCTTGCCCCTAAAATTTTTGCGGCATTTACTAATGAGTTGTCGAGATTTTCGGTGGCGGTGCGGACACTGCCAATGGCTAACGGTAAAAAGCGCAACATATAAGCCAATACCAGCAAAGTGAGGGTTTGATATAAAAACGGCAGTTGCAGGCCAAGATAAACCAGCGCTGTACCCATGACTATGCCAGGAATGCCAAAACCGACAAACACCACGCGCTCCATCAGTTTGCCGACTTTACCTTTTAGCGAAGCATGAGCCAGCGGTAAGGCAATTATCATGGCGCCTAACGCCGCTAACAGCGAAGCCTTGGCAGAATTCCAAGCGTAACTGAGTTCAAAGTTGCCAAAGCCATCACGCCATAACCATAAGCTAAAAATTGCCAGTGGTAGAGCTATAGCGAATAATACGATCGGTAAAATAGTGGCTATTATCGCAAGAGATTGCTGGATACTTGGCCAGAACATCAAATGTTTGCCCGGTGGCTCCTGGCTGCCTTTTACTCGGGATTCCAGATATAACACCAGGGCAACTATCACCAGGAGCTGTAGTGATAACATCGCCGCCTGGCTTAAGCCGAAGGCGTTATATTCAACATAAATCACGCGGGTAAAAGTATTTAACCCCATAAAGGCCGGAGTGCCAAAATCAGATAAGGCGTATAGTGATGCCAGCAGGGCGCCAGCGGCAATACCATTGGCGATACGGGGCAAGGCAACACGCCACAAACTGGTTAACAGCGGCATGCCGAGGATGCGCGCGGCATATACCTGGCTGGCATCTAAACTACTAAGCGCAGCGCGAGTGCTTAGTAATACAAAGGGGTAAGTATAGAGGATCATAATAACGCTGGCGCCAAATAGCCCTTCAAAGTTTGGTGTTGCAATCCCGGTCAGCTGGCTGATTTCGCCGCTTTCGCCAAACGCCGCATAAAAGGTAAAGGCGCCAAGATAGCTAGGCAAGGCGAGTGGGGCGGCAAACAGTACCAGCCAAAACTTTTTCCACGGCAGCTGCACATAGGTTAGCAAAATGGCAAGTGGAACCCCCAACAAAACGGCGCCACCGGCGGTTATCGCCATTAATAGTAAGGTATTGGTCAATACCTCAATGTTATAGGCATCAAATAACTGGCTGCTGTCAGTTGCGAGTGAAACCAGTACCGCAACTGGTAATAGCGCCAATATCGCGACGATAATCGCGATCAAATAAGATGTTGGCCAGGACTTCATAGTACGCCGGCTTTACGCATCAAGCTCAGTGTCGGTCTTAAATCGGCTAACTTGGAAAGATCAACTTTGGGTGGAGAGATCTGATCTAACGTTGGAATGCCTTTGGGCGGTGGACAGTTACCGGCCAGCGGTATCTCAAATGCCTCATTGGCCAAGTAGCTTTGCACTTCTTTGGTCAGCAAGTAGCGAATAAAATCAAAAGCGGTTTTACTTTGTTTTAACGCTAGCACGCCAGAGGCATTTACCAGGCAGCCCGCGTCGTTATTGGTAAAGGCCAATTTGAGCTTGGCATCTGGTTTACCCGATTTTAATCGCAAGCTGTAATAATGATTGGCCAGGCCGATATCTGCTTCGCCGCGTTCAACTGCCATCACCACGCCTAACTCTCCAGCGTATTTTTTTGCTTTGCCTTTCATTGCTTTTAACCAGGTCAAGGTTGCCTGTTCACCTTCGATAAGGCGCATTGCGGTAACAAATGACTGGAACGAAGCATAAGACGGCGCCCAGGCAATGCGTAACTCACTGTTGGGCAAGTCCATAATACTGGTTGGCAGTTTTTTATTACCAACCTTGTCCGGGTTATAGGGCAAAGTGCGAATGCGTCCAGTCACAGGTGCCCAATGACTAAAGCGAAATTCCGGGGCAAATTGCGCGCTAATATCCGCCGGTAATAACTTTGCAATTCCTGCGCTGGCTACTTGACCGATGGCGCCGGAATCTACCGCCCAAAAGATATCGGCGCGGGATATGCCAGCTTTCGCCTCTGCAAGAATCATGTTGGCTAGCGCCGCGGTTGGGCCTCGGCGAATGTTCAATTTAAAGTTGGGGTTTCGTTTTTTAATCGCATTGAGAACATCTTCATACAGGCCGCCTTCACCTCGTCCAAGGTACAAGGTGAGCTCTCCGTCAAGCGCGGGCAAATCTTCGACCGATATGCCACTAATGGGCTTGGCAAAGGCACTAAAAGACAAGCCAGGCATGGCGCTAGTTAAACCGGTAAGGGCGAGCGCCTGAATAAATGTTCTGCGATGCATTATTAAAATACGTCCTTTTTGTTTTTTGCTTTGTCTGTTAACAAGGCTAACGCGTTGTCGACTTTGCCTGTCATTGCGGTGACAATTTGACGTACCTGCTCAACACTGGCGTTTGACTTTATCGCCTTTGGCAAGGTGACATTGAAATCTTTTTCCAGATCTTCTACTAATTCCGCATCTAAGGCAATCAGTTCACCTTCAACCCCTTCAAATAAATTAAGGTAAGTTTCCGCAACTATTTTTACTGAGGTATCGGTTAATTTTTCCGCGTATTTTGCCACCACGCGGTTTAAGCGATTATTGATGGTGCTTAGGGCTTCCAGTGAGTTGCTTGGTGCACCTTCACGGGTTTGAATTTTTGCTAATAAACCTTTGTCTTGAAAAGTTGCTGCCATTTTTACCGCGCCTAACCCTTGCCATAACGCTTGAGCCAGTTTTTCACGCTCTTGCTTGACTGCGCTTGCCGGTGAGCCGTTATCAATCGCGTCTTTTACCGCGAATAATCCTTGCCAGATAGAGGCATAGACCAAAACATAGTTAGTTTCTATCGCGGCATGAAATTTAACCGCTTCCCAATGTTCAACAACTGCTTCTGCGTGTGCTGCTTTGGCGCCTGATTTTTCATAACGACTGATGATGTCATCGACTTTTTCTAAAATCCAATGCACTTCTTTCTCATAGGCGGGTAGGTTTTTTGATAAGTGGTTTACATGCTCGCCAACTGGACCGTTAGCGTTTACTGAAACTGAAAATAACGCGCTACATACCAGCATAGACTTAAGCATGTATAGACATTTTTTGCTTATTGGGTTCATGTGCTTTGGTTCCTTTTAACTTTTAATTTTAAATAAATGTCGCTTGGGTAATGATAATCTGTAAATGATACTTATTCTTAATTAATGAGTAAAGCAATACCTCAGATCACAGCTACTAATTATGATTCAGATCAAGGTAGCGGATGGCATTGTTTCAGAGTGAACGCAGTCTCAGAAGGTTCGTTCTGCTTGGTTGTTTACTGTTGCGGTCTATTTTTGAGCTAGAATGAATTCGAATATTAGCATGAGCGGATTTAGCAGAGTTTTACTGTAATACCGACTAAATACTTAATGCAATTGGTATAAAACCATTGGAAAGCATATAGCTAATCAGTATTTTGTTTGTGCTCGACTAACAAAATACTGAATTTGTCCTACTATTGATAGAAGGATATGTCAGCACATGGATGGGCAGTTTATGAGGTGGTACGACCATGCGTTTAAAAACCAAGATCATCTTAAATGTCGGCATCGTGGTGAGTATTGCCTTGGTGATGACTTCCATCTTGCTTACCTATATTGCGACCAGCGATGTTTCCAGCGCTTTATATACCCAGGTTGAACAAAGATTAATTGGCTTAAGAGATGCCAAGCGTGAACAGATCACTGATTACTTTGATACTATCAATCGGCAGGTGGCGACCCTGGCTGACTCCAGCATGACTGAAGACGCTGCGCAGGCATTTATCGCCAGTTATCAGCAATATAGCGAGCAGGCCAGTTTGCCGGAAAAACAGCAGCAACACAGCGCCTTGTCCGGCTATTATCACGATGAATTCTTAAAAAAATATCAGCTGGAAAACCAGGATAGCCAGTTAAATGCCATCCAGTTAGTCGACGCACTATCGCCAACGGCGAGTGCGCTGCAATACAGTTATATAGCAGCAAACCAGCATTCACTAGGTGAAAAAGATCAACTGGTTGCCTTGGATAACGGCTCACAATACGACAGTGTCCACCAAAAATATCATCCTAAATATCGTCAGTTTTTACAGCAATTTGGCTTTTACGATATCTTTATTGTCGATAATAGCGGCAATGTGGTTTACTCAGTGTTTAAAGAGTTGGACTATGCGACCTCGTTAACGGTTGGTGCATTTGCAAATTCAGGTCTGGCAGAAGCCTTTGAAAGTGCCAGGAATGCTGAAAAAGGCCAGGTCTTTATGACTGACTTTGCCCCTTATACTCCGTCTTATGAAAGTGCTGCCGCCTTTTTTTCTTCACCGATTATTAGCGAGGGAACCCGGTTAGGGGTGCTGATTTTTCAGGCCCCGGTCGACAGGATCAATGACATTATGACCTATCATGGGCAATGGCGTGCCCGTGGTCTGGGGGATTCTGGAGAAACTTATCTGGTCGGCAGTGATTATTTGATGCGTAGCCAAAGTCGCTTTTTATCGGAAAATAAATCTGCTTATCTGGCGGCGTTAAAGCAGGCGGGCGTGCCACAAAAAGAGCTTGCCGTAATCGATGCCAAAGGCTCAAGTTTAGGTTTGGCGAAAGTTGATACTAAGGCGGTGCGGGCGGCAATCAATGGCGGGAGTGGTTTTGAATTGATCAGTGATTATCGCGGTGTCATGGTAGCATCGGCATATGCGGCATTTGAGATCGCAGGTAATAAATGGGCGATATTAAGTGAAATCGATCAAGAAGAAGCATTTCTAGCATCGGAGGAGCTTAGCTCATCGCTGACTATTACCTCGTTAATCAGTACCCTGATTTTGGTATCTGTTGGCATTTTAACCGCGTTGTGGCAGGGCAATTACCTGTCTGCCCCCATTTTGGTTTTGAATAACTCTGTGAATGAAGTAGCGCAAACTCTGGATTTTACTAAACGCATTCAAGACAGATTAGGCAAAGATGAACAAGATGAAATTGGCCAGGTATCGCGTTCGTTTAACGGCATGATGGATATTATGCAGCAAACTTTGACCAGTATGGGGAAAGCGTCGAATATCCTGGATCAGCAGGTGCATCAGCTAAGAGAAAACTTTAACTGGGTCGAGCAAAAATCTGTCGAGCAAACCGACAAAACTATGCAACTGTCAGCAGCAATTGAAGAAATGTCGACTACCTCAGATTCGGTTGCCGAATCAGCAACCTTATCCAGTGAAGCGAGTGCAATTGCGGTCGAGCAAGTGCAGTTAGGCACAGATAATATCAACAACAGTCTTAAGGTCACGAAAAGTTTAAGTGAAACCGTGATCGAATCTACCCAAACCGTTAAAACTGTCGCCGATCAGGCAACAAATATAGTGACAGTACTTGATGTGATTCGCGGTATCGCCGATCAAACTAACCTGTTGGCGCTGAATGCCGCGATCGAAGCAGCCAGAGCCGGTGAACAGGGACGGGGCTTTGCCGTGGTTGCCGATGAAGTGAGAACTCTGGCACAACGCACCCAGGAATCAACGGTGGAAATTCAAACCATTATTGAGAATCTGCAAAAAGGCTCTGATGAATCGGTGGAAGTTATGACTCGCGCTGCCGATATGGTAGAGCAAACCTTGGTCAGCGCGGAAAAAGTAGGTGAAACCTTTCAATTGATCAGCGAGCAAGTGGCGAGTATTGAGATGCAAAATAGCCAGGTTGCCTCGGCAACTATGGAGCAATCCATGGTCGGTAAAGACATGGCGGAGCAAGTCGAGCAAATCAATACCTTAGCGGAAGAAAATAACAATTCAGTGAAAGAAGCGTCGAAATGTTGTAATGCGGTTGAGCAAGAATATCAAATGCTAAGTAAATTGGTGAGTCAGTTTAAGTTATAGGGTTGCTGCGGCTATCGCGTATTTCTAACTTTTTGCGAGGCTCGGCAGCAATAAGGTTGCGTTAACCCCTGATTGCTCACTGCGGTTTTTAAGGGTTAAATTGCATTATTTTCTGCGACTATCACTTGGTTACGACCTTGTTTTTTTGCCTGATATAAGCAGTCGTCAGCACGTTTGACTATGCTACTTACGCCATCATTGGCGTTGGAAAGGGCAACGCCCAAACTGGCGGTTAGCTGGCCGACTTCAGGAAACTTGTGCTGTTCGATACTGCTTCTGATGTGGTTTGCATGGTGCTCGGCATTGGTTTTATCTGTGTTGGCTATGATAATGATAAATTCTTCACCACCCCAGCGGGCAATAAAGTCGTGCTCTCTGGCGGTTGACTTTAATATCGCGGCAAAGGTTTTAAGTACCTGATCGCCGATTAGATGACCATAGTTGTCATTAATCTGTTTAAAGTGGTCAATATCGAGCAAGATCACCGCTAGTTGCTGACTATTGGTGTTGGCATCTGCTAACGCCTGCGGCAGGTAACTATCGGTTCGGCCACGATTATTCAACTGGGTTAATTTATCGGTTATCGAAACGGTTTCCAGTAACAGGTAATCTTGCTCCAGCTTATCCGATAACTTGTTAAACCAGTGGATCAGGTAGCCGAGTTCATCCTTGTTTTTTCGCTGTAAGCGTTGGCTGAAATCGGTATTGCCCATGGCAAAACCCTTCATCCGCTCGATGACCTGATAGACGCTGCGCCGAGTCGATAAAGAAACACCTAGCGTGACGACAATTAAAAATACCATAATGGTAATCGCCATGATGGCGCCAAAAAACAGTAGCTGATTCATTACCTGGTTAGTGTCATCCACCGTTTGGCGAAAACTGTTCTGGATACTTTGCTTGAGCGCGCTAAACTGCTGCGCCGCTGCATTATGATAAAACTCAACGTCTTGCACCAGCTGAGGCTCGGCGATCAGCCGCTCTTCATTATTAATCACCGTTTGTGCCAGTAGATAGGCCTGATCATAATAGCGGGTAAAACTCTGCTCAAGTTGCTCAAGCTGTTTAAGGTTTACCAGGTGTGAATTTTGTTTTAACAGTGCAAAGTTTTGATTGATTTTTTCTTGGTGCTGTTTAGTACTTGGCAGCCATAACGGCTCGCTGGCAAGTACCGCATCTTTAAAATTACTGCGAATTTCACTGAATAAATGGTTATTATCGTTAACTGCTTCTAGCAAGGGGAGATAGTGATCGCGAATTTCTTCAATGTTGATGCTAGTTTGCTGATACTCATAGTAACTATAGAGCAGGAAGCTACTGAATAAAGCTAATGCCAGTACCGGCAGGGCAATCATTTTTTGAAATATCGTCATATCTGTGTATTTATTATTGTATAATGAGATCGCTCTCACGGAATATTCGAATAAATTTAACGGAGTCCAAATGCGTCAAAGTGATAAGCCAACCTTTATCGCCTTATACCGCTGCTTATTTTTTATTACTAGTTGTTTCTGCTTGCCAACGTTTGCAGAAAACTGGTCAGATAATTTATTCTTCAATGGCTACTATACACTAGATATTAGCACAGCAGATAGTGATTTGGCGGTTGTTAGTGCTGTTGGAGAAATGCGGCAGTACGAGGAAAATAAGCTCAGCATCAAAAATTCAGTGCTCGGTGGGCAATTGGAATATCAGTTTACCGACAATCTTAGTGCCTTTGGTCAAGGCGTTGCGTTTTACCAAAGCGATGATTTTGATACTGACATTAATTGGGCTTATTTAAGCTACGATTTTGGTCATGACTTAAAAGCCAGAGCCGGTACTTTTCAAACGCCGTTTTTGCAAGGTACTGAACTAAGAACTGTTGGTTATTCACGATTATGGGCTCGTCCATTAACGCCAGGTACTGGAGCCAGCGGTATCAATGAATATCAGGGTGTTGAGCTGTTAAAGCATATATCCGTTGGTGAATACCATTGGGATTTTCAATTTGCGATCGGACAGGGTGAGCATAATCTGAAAGAAGTGGATGTTGATGGCATAGAGCTAATCTCAACCCGCTTAAGTTATCAAGGCTCCTGGGTTCGCGCTGCGCTGATGCACGCCGAGTATGGAGTAAAAACACCGCGTGGACAAACGATCTTAGAATCTGGTGATGTGCTGATGGCCAGTGTAGAAACCGAATTGGTATTCGGTCAATGGCAGGTTAATGCCGGATTTTCCCGCAGCGATTCTGAAGTCACTCCTGACGATACCATACATTATTTTTCGCTCGCTTATCGTTTTAACGAAATTACGCCATTTTTTATGGTGACCAAGAACAATCAATATTTTGAAGCATTTGAAGTGCCGCGCTCTGAGCCGCCGGTACCACCTGGGGCATCTGAGCCTCCTCCGGGCAGACCGTCCAATGCTCCTGTGCCACCTGACGGTAATGCAGATGCTTATAGCTGGGCTTTAGGTGCCCGTTGGGATTATAGCGACTATGCGGCAGTTAAATTGCAGTTCCAACATAATCGCACCAGTGATGATACCGGCAGGTTAGATGCAGTTGAACATAGCGAAAGTAATATAATGACAGTGACAATAGAGGGAGCATTTTAATGAAACCCTTGATTAGTCTATTAATGTTATTATTGAGTTTTGTCAGCTACGGGCAAACTGTAGTAGTAGTGGCAAAAAATTCGCCGATAGAGCAGTTAAGCAGCCAGCTGGTGGAGAATATCTTTTTGGCGCGCACTACGCGTTTTCCAAATGGTGAAAAAGTGCAGCCGATCGAATTAAAAGATAATTCTTTGCGTAACAGCTTCTATAAAAATATTTCCGGTAAGTCGCCGAAGCAGTTATATGCCTATTGGACTACGCTGGTATTTACCGGTAAAGGCAAGCCACCAAGGGATTATTCTGATAGTGAAGACCTA
This sequence comes from uncultured Thalassotalea sp., assembly GCA_964620605.1. GTDB lineage: Bacteria > Pseudomonadota > Gammaproteobacteria > Enterobacterales > Alteromonadaceae > Thalassotalea_E. The sequence continues at coordinate 24,993 of CAZUHQ010000009.1, read as the reverse complement.
CAGACTAGGTTACAGGAACAACCTGGTAGCATTACTTACCTGCCGCTAAATTTGGTGACAGAAAACATGAAAATTGTTTATCGTTTTCCTTAATGAAGCTTTAATCCAGAGTAATAAAACTGCTGATTGTCAGCCTACCTTGTGCAGCAGATGAGGATAAGCCGTTTTGCGTCTGAATATTCCCTGAATGCAGTAAATTACTCGGGTAAAGAATCGCCCGATTCATTTTCGCATCCACCTGATAGAGCTTCTCAAATAGCGGCGTCGAACCCTGAATATAGCCAGGGGTTTGATGAAGTTTGGCCGCGATAGCTTCTTGCTTTATTACGAGTCGATATTGGTTATGACGCATATTGGTGATGCGCTCAAAGCTTGTGCTTTTATGGTGGTAGAATGAAGTGCCACCATGCTCAGCATCACATAAATAATGCACTAATGCATATTGGTTATTGGCCGGAGTATCAAAGTGCGGCAGCATTTGTATTGGCCTTAATTGCTCTGGTTTTGTGGTGGCGATGGAAAATGCCGATAACGTCACGCTAAGTTGTTTCGTTTGGCTAAACTCTGGAAACTGTTTTAGCACAGGCAACAACTGCTCGCTTAGTAGCTGTTGATAAGACTGTGGCGCGTTTTTCCGCACCCCGGGATAATAATCTGAAGCCTGATGGCTAAAACTGTCTTGCTGCTTGATTGCCAACTGCCTTAGTTGCTCAGGCTGAGCAATCAGGTTGTCAAAGATCAACACAGGTGTTGCTTCGACGCCGATATACTGGCTGCTGATCTTGAGTTGATTACTGAGGTTTATCATTATTATTTTAGCTAACGTTAACCGGCCAAGCGGGCATTTTTACGTTCAATTAACGCATAGATTTGCCCGAGGGATGTTGTCATTGCATAAATTGCCGGTAACCAGTTATCTTTGTGTAGCTGAGCAATTTGCTCCGGTGGCAAAGCAGCAAGCTTTTGCTGATCGATAGTGTAGAGACCGTTTAGCCGGGTTGAACTTTGATTGGCAAAGCTCACTTCCAGCGACAGTGGCTGAATTAACTCCAGCTCAGTTAATCGTTGGATAAACACTTTATTAAGTTGCTCACCCTGTAATAATTGCGCCAGCATCGCTTTAGTTTGTTGAAAGTAATCCGTTTCCTGATGATGCTCGTTAAACAGTTTGAATTGTTGTGACGGATTGCTCAACTCGCTTTCATTAATAATTGCCGGACTACTGCTGTCAAAGCACACGACATAATCGTTTGCATCAGACTGGTTGGCATCGCCAACAAAAAACGGTTGGCGTTGGATTTGTAGTGGCAGATAAATACCTTGCCATTGGTCGTCTTGCCAGAATAGGTTTTCCTTTGCTGCAAAGCCTAGCATCGCGGCGCAGATAAATTCACCGGTGTCGCCATTTTTG
>CAZUHQ010000009.1:19186-23572 GCA_964620605.1 uncultured Thalassotalea sp. | reverse complement strand
ACAATCGGATATTGCACTGCCAGGTTAGTAAATTCTGCGGTAATCACCGGGATCAGGTTAAGCTCAGCGCCATGCGCTTCGGCTTTTGCCTTGTCTATAGCTAATGCTTGATGCTGCTCAGGGTTGATTGCGACCAGTGTTGTCATTTGTTGTTCTCTTTTATTTGTTGTAATTCTTTTGGCTAAGTTGCTATAGCTGTTGCCTTGGTGATAAGAGCAAGCATCACCATAGCAACGTGCTTTACATAGGGCTCAAACCATATTCACGGATCTTGTTAAGTAACTCGCGGTTGGTTGGTAGCGAAGTCAATGCCTGTTTGATCATTTGCTGATTTTTCACAAATTGCTGCTCGGCAAAGCCTGGGTCAGTTAATTGATGGTGACTGTGTTGATAATCACTTTTAAAGCCCATGCCGTATAACACATATTGATAACTGGCGGCCGGAAATACTTCATTATTGCTGGTAAAGTCAAAATCTACCGGTGAGCGGTACTGCCATAATTGCATCAACTCTTTCAGGCTGTCCGGAATGCTATCTGGATGGCGGTTATCAACCCAGAATGGGTTATCTGTGCGCTTGCTTAAAATATAATGCAGTTTGAGAAAATCGATGATTTTCTGCCAGCGATACAAAAAGGTGTCATTAAAGCGCTTGGCGGTGATCTCCATCACTTCGCGCGTAGCAGGCAATTGTTCACTGATCATTTGTGCCGATAACTCGACCAGCACTAACGCCGAGGCTTCTAACGGTTCCAGGAAACCGGCAGATAAACCAACGGCAACACAGTTGTTTTGCCAAAACCTGGTTCTATGGCCACTTTTTATTGGGATTTTTCTGACATTTAACGAATCCAGCGGCTGGCCTACATATTGTTCTAATACTTTATGCGCCTGCTGCTCAGAGTTGTATTTGCTGGCATAAACATAACCGACGCCGCGGCGATGCTGGAGGCCGATATCCCAAATCCAGCCAGCTTCTTGTCCGGTAGAAATGGTATGAGAAGCAATAGGTGCGTTTTCGTTTTCGTAAGGCACTTGCACAGCTAGCGCGGTGTCGATAAATAGCACATCATCGCAAGGCTTAAACGGCACCTGATAATGTTGGCCTAATAATAGTGACGAAAAACCGGTGCAATCGACGAATAAGTCACCGTGCAGTTCACCATAATTCTTTGTCGTCAGAGAGGCGATATCGTTATTTGCTTTGCTGTTAACCTTAATAACATCATCTAAAATATGTTTAACGTTCAGTTTGTCGCAGCAGTGTTTTTGTAAAAATACCGCAAACTTTCCGGAATCGAGATGATAGGCATAATTGGCAACTGCGCTAAATTCCGGGGTACGGATGGTTTTTGGTGCCAAATCTTGTTCGCAGATCGCTTCTTGAAAGCAGAGATCGTTAGAAAATGATGATTTATTTTCTCGCTTCATGGTATGCCAGTAACCGGCGAGATCCGCTTTACCAAAGCCTTGGGGCAGTACGAGCGGGTGATAGTAAAAATCGTTTGCCGTGCCATCAACCCACTTGGAAAATTTCGCGCCTTGCTTAAAACTGGCGTCGCATTCGCGGATAAAGTCGGTTTCACTGATCCCTAAGGCAATCAAGGTGCTGCGCATCGTTGGCCAGGTACCTTCGCCAACGCCAATCGCTGGGACATTTGGCGATTCCACCAACACTACCTTAATATTGCTATTTTCCTTGGTATTATGTTGTGCGGCAATGCGCCCGGCGGTTAACCAGCCTGCAATACCACCACCCACTACCACTACGGTTTTAATGGTATTGGCATTAGTTGCTGTTTGAGTGTTTGTTGTCATAGTTGGTCACTCATTTTGTTTTGTCTAAAAGAAAAAACTTCTATGCGAAAAGTTAATAAGCAAAAAAACGGCTATTGAAACTCAATAGCCGTTTGCAAGTGCGGCAGCTTAAAAAGTGCCGCGAACACCAAAGGCAAAGCGGCGACCACTGTCTTCAATCAGTAATAGTTGATTGGCGAATCGACCACGTTTATGAACATATTCTTCCGTCAGGTTAATGCCCTCAAAGAATACAGTGATGTTGTCAGTGACATCATAACTGGCACTGGCATCTACTTGCGCATAGTCTTCAACAATAGTGACACCGTCACCGTTTGATTGAGTCAATGACTGGACAAAACTGTCACGCCAGTTGTAGGCAACACGCGCCTGTAGCGGGCCGTTTTCATAAAAACCCACCAGGTTATAAGAATCACTTAAGCCGGTCAGTGCAAAAATCTGTGAAATATCCGCCGGATCCAGATCCGCATCACTGTCAACCAAGGTCGCGTTTGCCATTAAACCAAAACCGCTATCGAAGGTGTGCTGCAATGCCACTTCCCAGCCATCGACAATTGCCGATTCACTGTTGTTTGGCAAAGTATTGGTAAAGGTTGCAACGCCGTCGGCAGCGTCCGGATTATCAACGTCGTTACCGGTTGATGGGTCTGTTAATAACCCACCATTGGCAGTTTCAAAGGTCACTTGTTCGGTGGAGTTGATAATAAAATTCGCAACATTTTTTCTGAAATAACCAGCGGATAAATAACTGGCGTCACTGTAATACCATTCCAGCGACAGATCTAGGTTATCAGACGTAAAAGGCTCTAACTCAGGGTTACCTGAACTGGAAGTTAAGTTCCCGCCTTGACGCGTGGTGCCAATAACAGTTACCGGAGACATGCTGTCCAGTGTTGGACGAGTGATGGTTTGTGATGCTGCTAAACGGGCAACCAATTCATCGCTAATTTCCAATTTCACGCTGATGTTTGGCAAGATCGCTTCATAATCAGAGCTTTTAGTGATTGATTGCGCCGAACCATAACTGGCGAGCATTTCGGTTTTATCTAAAATCACTAATTCAGATACCGGTTCATCGGTACCGTCGACATCAACATCGGTCGACTCATAACGCATACCTGCGGTGGCTGATAACGGCATGCCAGCAAGTTCTGTTTCAAAGTCGAACTCGGCATATAGCGAGAAGGTGGTTTCTGTCACTTCATAAGATTTGTTGCGCTTAACCGCATCAAAGCTGATCGGGTTGCCATTTGCCGCGGCATATTGCTCTAAAAACACAAAGTTGGCTTCGCCATCATGAGCAAGCCAGGAGGTTGGCATACGGCCGCTACCACTAACATCACTTAAAAAATCGCTGCCAGCATCAAAAACATATTGCTCAAATGCACCCATGTCAGGGACATCCGGATAACCGCAGTAAGTACAGTGAATACCTACGCCTTCGTTATCCCAACGCTCTAAATTTTTGCTCTCTTTTGAGTACATGGCACCGAATTTTACTGCTGATAATCCGCTGTCAGCATCGTCTAACCAGGTGCTGTCCCAGCGTAATTGATCGACGCTATCTTCTACCGCCCAACCGCGGCGCAGCATTACATGAGCGCGGCTATTGGCGGGATCTAAGTGATCAGAAACGCCATCCGGGGTGACGTTTGGGTCGTAGGCAGTGCCATCTTGTTCTTGCTGGCCGCTGTAAATATTTGGATTGGCGCTGGCAAATTCGCTGGCGTAAGGCAAGATATTATCGTCAACCTGAAAACGTACGCGGTTGGCATAACCGATCAAAGAGAGCTGATCGCCACGGCCGTTATTGGCGGCGCGCTCTGCGCTTGAATGGCTCACATCAAACCTCATGTTAAGGTTATCATTTACATCCCAGTCAAAATTTAACCCGACGGCGCTCGACTTGGTTAAACGATTGAATTTTTTTGCGTGCATATCAGTGGCTAAACCGATTTCCTGATATAAATCGATAACGGTACCGTTTTCATCAACGGTCGGCCCAACGGCGCCGCCAAAGCCTTCAATATTTGGCGCAGTAAACCAGTGACCGTAAGAAGTAGTATCGGTTTCAACGTCAAAGTCAGAATACAGCGCATCTGCGGTGACGATTAAATTATCTGAAGGCGCATATTGCAATACCAGGTTCGCATTAGTACGGGTACGCTGTTCCATGGTGACTTTATGATCATAGTTACGCGGTGAAAAAATATTACCGGTATAGGCCTGACCACTTTCGGTCATTGGATTTGGCACGCCGACGTTTTCCAGCCAGCCATCCATTTGTGCCTGATTGAGTCTGGTTTCACGTTTCTGATGAGAAATAGCAAACAATAGACCTAAACTTTCATCGTTAAAGGTATTACTGATCAGCGCAGAAACTTGAGGAGAGGTTTCTTCACTGTTGCCGTCATAAATACCTTTGATGCTACCAGCCACTTTAAAACCGTTGATGGCAAAAGGTTTTGCAGTATTAACATTGACGGTAGAACCTATACCGCCAGATTGCATGGTGGCGGTTGAGGTTTTGTGAACATCGAGACTTTTCACTAATTCAGATGCGATAGT
>CAZUHQ010000009.1:0-19176 GCA_964620605.1 uncultured Thalassotalea sp. | reverse complement strand
AAACTAAATGCGCGGCTTTGATTTTCTGACGCTATTTGGCGGCCATTAACCAATACGGTATTAAACTGCGGGCCGAAACCACGGACGGTAATTAATTGACCTTCCCCCCCAGAACGGTCGATGGAAACCCCGGTGATGCGCTGTAATGATTCTGCCAGGTTAGTATCGGGAAATTTACCTATGTCTTCGGCAGAGATTGAATCAACCACGCCACCAGCTTCACGTTTGGCATCCATTGCCCGGCCTAATGCTCCCTTGATCCCCCTAACTTCTATTACTTCAATTTCTTTTGCTGGAGCCGTATCTGCGTTTGCCTGCGCCGTGGTAACGGCACTTAAAACAGCTAAAACAGCGCTAGAAACCTTATTCTTTTTATAATTCGCCATGTCGTTTTTTCTCTCAAAACTTGGATCTATTAAGATAGATAACTGCCCACTTTCGCTAATGTCAGTTTTGAGCCCGCTATCTTTTAACAGCAAATTGAGGGCATTCATAATCGAATACTCACCAATCACGGCGTTCGTTTGCTTGTCCGCAATGTTTTTCATTGGAAACAGCAAGGTGATATCGGCTTGTTCTGCAAAACTTATTAGTGATAAGTCGGCTCTCTGTCTTGGAATATTGAAAAAGACTTTGTCGTTTTTTTCTCCGGCCGTCACCACAGAGGTCGACAGGCTAAACATCAAGAGCAGAGTAATTAAACGCAAACGTAATTTTTGATATTCCGCGTGCAGGGATTTACCCCATACACCAAACAAGGACGAGTGGCGAAAAATTTTCCTCCATATAATTTTTAGAAAAATATTGTTTGTTAACTTTGGCTGACGGCTCATAGTGCGCTATTTAACTGCCTTAATTATTATTTTTTGTTTTTGGCATTGGAACAAAAACAGTGGTTTAACTGTTGTACCGGTAGATAGTAAGTTTATTTGCAACCTGTTTATATTATTTTTAATCGTATTGCATACGTTTTCATCGATAAAAAACTCTATTACAGTTCATACTGTGATTACAAGCATAACCTTAGTAGTTGAATGAGAGCTTAATTCATTGGCTATCAATGGCGAATAAAAAATATTTGTCATTATTTGAAGTTTTACTGGCGGATTTTCTGAGCTTGTTCGTCTTAATTAAAGCGTGTTGAACAAGCAGTTGTTAAGTGGAACATAATGTCGAACGAAACATTATTTTATAAAGCCTATTTAGCGTCGAGAAACAGTATTTCCCGGCTGGTGGCTCGTATCGTGCCGCCACATGAAATAGAAGATATCGTCCAGGAAACTTATGTCAGAATTTGCCAGATAGACAATAAAGCGCATATTACTTCGCCTAAGTCTTTTATGTATAGAACTGCGCGAAACCTGGCACTGGATTATCAAAAACAGGCGCATAACAAGCTGGTGGACAGCCTGGATAACGTTGAAGTATTGGAGCAGTTATTAACCGACCAGCCGAAAGATGAAGTGTTTGACAATGCAGCGACCGACAGTGAGTTTTCTCATTTTTGTCAGGCAGTTAGACAGTTGCCATTGCAGTGTCGTAAAGTATTTGTCTTAAAAAAAGTCTATGGCTATTCACAAAAAGAAATAGCCGAACAATTAAACCTTAGTGAAAGTACCGTGGAAAAGCATATATCGTCGGGGATGAAACGTTGCACCTTGTTTATGCGAAACGTTAAACGCAACAGTGAACTAGCAGATAGGACATCAGAAAAAGTGAGCGTAGGAGGGCGTTATGAGTAATATTCATCAAATTCACCAACACGCCAAAATGAAACAAGAAATGCAAAATGCTGATGAGCTGCGTGTCGAGCAGGCCAGTGACTGGATTGCCAAGCTGGATCGTGGGTTATCGGACAGTGAACAAGTAGTACTGAAACAATGGCTGGCACAGGATCCTCTACATCTCGAAGTATTATTTGAAGTCGCTGAGCTCTGGGACAAGATGGATGAACTTAGCCGGTTAGCGGATTTGTTTCCGTCAAGCACTCAGCAGCGCAAAACCCCTAAGTGGTATACGGCGATCGCGGCATCTGTGTTAGTCATGCTGACTTTCGCTATCTATTATGCCGGTTTTCAGGATGGGATATTTGGCGCCGAGCAAAACGCCGTGGTAGCGAAACAGATGCATTATCAAACTCAAGTTGGTGAAAGCAATACCATCAATTTACCAGATAACAGCAAGCTGGTGCTCAATACCAATAGCTTTGTTCAGGTGAAATACACCCCGAATGCGCGGATTATCGAATTACAACGTGGTGAAATTCATATCGATGTCGCCCATGACAAGTCTCGGCCATTGAGTGTCGTGGTTGGTGGCAAAGTGATCCAGGCGGTGGGTACGGCGTTTAATGTTGAAAGGCGCGCCGATCAGGTCGAACTGATAGTGACTGATGGCAAAGTGCTGGTGGCTGAGCAGAAAAAAGCAGCTGAGCAAGCCGATATTGAACAAATTGTCGCACGACTGCCCGTGACTTCGATGGCGATTTCCAAAGGTGAAAAAGTCGATCTGGACTTAACCGGAGATCATAAAGAGCAGGTCGTAAAAGTGGATGCCGGTGAAATGGCCGCCAGTCTTTCCTGGCGTCAGGGCAATTTAATTTTTCGCGGTGAGCCGTTAGCCGATGCCATGGCAGAGATCAGCCGTTATACCGATATTGAATTTGAGCTTTTTGATGATGAAAAGCTGCGTCAGGTACAGGTGGCCGGGATGTTTAAAACCGGTGATGTTACTGGCCTACTCGACGTGTTGAGCCGTAATTTTAATATCAGTTATCAACGCATTGGCGGTGATAAAATTATATTAAAATTTGCCGGTTAACCGGCAAACTTAAGTCAATCTATATTTAAAATAATAATAAGGATAATAGGTAAATGAGTAGCACCTCCTCTTCTGAAGCGTTTAATAAAGCGTTTCCCAGTGATCAACAGCCGCAATATTCCACGCTCTATGTGTTTTTTATTTCGGTAGTCGCCGCTATCGGTGGTTTTTTGTTTGGCTTTGATTCCGGGGTGATCAATGGCACGGTCAGCGCGCTGGGCAAGGCGTTTAATGCCTCTGATGTTTCTACTGGGTTTAATGTTGCCTCTGTGCTTTTGGGGTGTGCGCTCGGCGCGTTGGCGGCAGGGCCTTTGGCGGATCGCCATGGACGCCGCTTGATCATGATCATCACAGCACTGATCTTTGCCATTAGTGCCTGGGGTTCGGGTATTGCCGAGTCGTCAACGGAATTTATCTTTTATCGCCTGTTTGGTGGCTTAGGCATAGGGGCGGCATCGGTACTGGCACCGGCTTATATTGCTGAAGTATCACCGGCAGCGCTCAGGGGGCGCTTTGCTACCTTGCAGCAATTGGCGATTGTTTTAGGCTTATTCGCGGCATTTTTGAGTAACTATATGATAGCGTCGCAAGCGGGTAGCGCCGAAGCGGTATTTTTACTGGATATTCAGGCGTGGCGCTGGATGTTTTGGGTGGAGTTGATTCCTGCAACCTTGTTTCTTATCGGGGTGTTATTTATTCCCGAATCGCCGCGTTATTTAGTCGCCCAAGGGCGAAATGATGAAGCTGCCCAAGTCTTTACGCGCATTTCAAGTCATAGTGCTGATGCCAAAATTAATGAAGTGAAACAATCACTGCACGGCGATAAAAAGCCGAGCATTAGCGATTTATTTATTGAAAATACCAAGAAAATCCATCCGATTATTTGGGTGGGAATTGCGCTTTCGGTATTTCAGCAGTTTGTCGGCATTAATGTTGTATTTTATTATGGTGCTGAATTATGGCAGGCGGCAGGCTTTGATGAATCTCAGTCATTATTGATCAATGTAATGACAGGCACCACCAATATTTTGTCGACCTTTATTGCAATTGCCCTGATAGATAAAATTGGTCGTAAACCGCTGTTATTAGTCGGCAGTGTCGGGATGTTTATTTGCCTGAGCGCACTAACCTTTATTTTCGGCAATGCCGGATTTGATGAAGCGGGCAAGCTGGCATTATCCGAAGCCATGGGCACGTTTGCTTTAGTGATGGCAAATCTATTTGTAGTATTTTTTGGCTTGAGCTGGGGACCTGTGGTTTGGGTTATGTTGGGCGAAATGTTTAATAACCGTATTCGCGGTGCGGCATTAGCGGTTGCCGCCAGTGCCCAGTGGATCGCTAACTTTGCCATTACCATGAGTTTTCCTGTGATGTTAGGTAGCATAGGCTTGTCAGGTGCTTATGGTTTCTATGCGTTATCAGCCTTTGTCAGTATTTTCTTTATCGTGCGTCATATCAAGGAAACCCGCGGACGTCAGCTGGAAGAAATGTAAGCTAATAGCTTTTTCCTGAAGGAGTATCGAAGCTCCCTCTTAGATGTTTCTCTATTTCTCTTCTATGTGCATAACCACCATGTGGTTATGCATTTTTTGTACTATCATTTGTTGTGTTACTTATTTATACCAAGCCTAGAAATTATCGCTAGCTAAGAGTAGTGATGGTTAGCGTTTTTTAGATAAATCAATTAACTATAAGTTAGGTAATGACAAATAAGAAAAGCTTCTTAGTCAATCGATTGACCATGCGCCAGCGAATATTTTTTATCCTTGGCCTGTTTATCATTGTCAGTTTATTGCTCTTAATACTCGGGCGATTGCAGGCCGATATCATGGACAGTGTCCGCAGCTATGTTCGTGGTGAAGGCTTATATGCCAAGGCGCAAAAAGATGCGGTGTTCTACTTGCAAAAATATGTCAGAACCGGTCAGCAAAGTGATTATCAGTATTATCTTGATGCACTTAAGGTGCCGTTGGGCGACCGGCAGGCACGCATTCAATTGCAATCGGCTCAACCTGATAGGGTTCTGGTTAGCGAAGGCTTTCTCGCCGGTCTGAACCATCCACAAGATATTCCCGGCATGATACGATTTTTCAGGCGTTTTAATGATTTTCCCTATGTCAGTGATGCGATTGAAATCTGGACTGAGGCGGATGCTTCGATTATGCAATTGCAACAGTTAGGCGAGCAGTTATATCAGGCGAAGCAAGCGCAAAATAGCCAGCAACTTGAAGAGCTATTTATCCAGCTCGATACGCTTAATCGTTCGCTGGCGCGCCAGGAATACCAGTTCTCGCTGGTGTTAAGCGAAGGGGCGCGCTGGGTGAAAAATTTGCTCAACTGGCTTAGTTTTATCACTATTGCCGTGCTTTTATTATTACTCGTCTATGTCTGTCGCCGTATCACTTTTGGGATAGAAGAAACGGAGCGGGAGTTAAGACTGAGTGAAAGCCGGTTTAACGGTCTGTATCGCAGTAATATCTTAGGCATTATGGAATGGCACCTCGATGGCCGTATTTTTGATGCCAATAGTGCATTTCTCGACATGATAGGTTATTCCCGGCAAGAGTTGAACGCCGGCAAAGTAAACTGGCGCGACTTAACCCCGGAGCACGCCAGGGCTCGCGATGAAGTGGCGATAAAAGAAATTGCCGAACAGGGGTATTGCACACCGTTTGAAAAAGAATTTATTCATCGCGATGGTAGCACGAAAGTGCCTGTTTTTTTGGGTGGTGCACTATTTGATGGTGAGCAAGATCGGGGGATATGCTTTATTGTTGATCATAGTGAAATCAAGCAGGCACAAACCGAGATGCAACTTTTTGCCACGGTTTTTGATGCCAGTGGTGATGGTATTTTGATCACAGACCATCAGCAAAAGATATTGGCAGCTAATAAAACCTGGTGTCAGATGAACGGTTACTGCCTGGCAGAAGTGATTGGCCAGCCGATCAGTAGCTTACATGCTGGTAATCGCCCGGATGCGTTTGCGAATGAAATGTGGCAACTGCTTAATTCTGTCAACTGTTGGCAGGGTGACGTTACTACCTGTCGTAAGGATGGCACGGATATTCATTTAAGGTTAGGGATGAATGTGGTGCGAGATAACAGTAAGCAGATTAGCCATATAGTACTCACATACAGCGATATCAGTGAGCATATTGCGCAGGAAGATAAGCTCAGAGAGATGGCGCATTATGATTATCTTACCGGTTTAGCTAATCGCAGTTTATTTAATGATCTATTAACGAACGCTATCAGCAGGGCAAAACGCAATAATACGATTTTTGCTGTGCTGTTTGTCGATCTGGATAATTTCAAGCCGGTTAATGATAGCTTTGGTCATGAAATCGGCGATAAATTGCTCAAAGAAATCGCGACCCGTTATCAAAATATTGTTCGTGATAACGACATTGTCGCCCGTATCGGTGGTGATGAATTTGTTGTTTTATTAGATGAAATGCATCAGGCTGCTGATGCGTCGCGGGTTGCCAGTAAAATTATTGAAGTGACGAACCAGGCAATTTGTATCGATGGTAAGAACCTTTATGTCGGTTGCAGTATCGGCATCAGTTTATATCCTGACGATGGCGATAACAGTAAAAATATGCTGCGCAGTGCCGATGTTGCCATGTATGCGGCCAAAGCTGCCGGGCGTAATGATTATGTCTTTAAGTCTGCGGTTAATGAGTGATGCTAAGGCCTGTTGCTCTTTGCTACAAAAAACTTGAAAGGTCAACCGGCGTAATCCGGATGATTTAAAGCAATGGTTATCAGCAAAGATTTTAAAAATGACTACACTTATAGGGAGATGAATCAAGGGCTTACCAAGGGCTTTTTTAGTTGAATCGCATTAACCCCCTTTCCCGTAAAGTGATAATGAGCATCATCATTGCCAGTACGCTGGTGCATCTGCTATCGCTATTACTTACTCATACTGTTTTGCATAACTGGCGCTGGCAGCAAGTGCCATTTCACAGCGCTATTGAAGTTGCCGGTTCGGTGATAGCGCTTTTTGTCGTTTATATGCTGTTGACGCTGGATGCTAAAAATAAGGGCACCAGCTTTAACTATGCTATTGCCAGTGCGCTGGTGGCGATGGGAATACTCGATGCTGTGCATGCCATGGTGCCAGTTGGTGAATTATTTGTTTGGCTCCATTCAAGTGCCACCCTTGCCGGCGGACTGCTTTTTTTAATGTTATACCTGCCACAGCGCTGGTTAAAAAAACTTAATAATAGCTGGCTAGTCTTTGTTGTGCTGATCACCCTGAGTTATGCCGCTGGCTCTATTGCTTTTTCTGATATCTTGCCCCATATGGCAGGTGTTAATGGGTTCAGCCAAACGGCAATTGTACTGAATGTTATTGGTGGGATAGCGCTAATTGCCGCAGCGATAAAATTGTTTCTTAGTTATCGTAGCCAAGGTAAAACCGACGACTTACTCTTTGTCTTGCATTGCACCATGTTTGGTTTGGCAGCCGTCATGTTTCAACAATCCATGCTCTGGGACATTTCATGGTGGGGATGGCACTTGTTGCGCTTTGTTGCTTATGGCGTTGCCTTATGGTTTGCTCTGGCTAATGAAAACATGATCAATGCACAAATTGCTGCAGCGCGCGATCGGTTAAATGTTGAGGTTGAACATACTTCAGCCCAATTATCAGATGCTGCAAAACAACTTAAAATTACCCAGGCGCAGCAATATGCGGTTTATAAACAATTAACTGACGGTATTGTGGTGTGCGGTTCCGATGGCATGATCAAGTTCTTCTCTTCGTCGGCAGAGCGTTTGTTTGAGCGTAGCAGTGAACAAGTGTTAGGAACTAACATTCGCAACTTAGTATATCAACAGCATGTTGAAGCTGGTGTCTTTGCCAGAGAGCTTTTCGGTATTAGCCGTGAATTTAGTACAGATACCGCCTCTGCGCAGGCGCTGCCATTAGAGCTTGTGATAACAGAAGTCGAACTGGAAGGAGAAAATAATCTACTGATAGTGGTGCGGGAGATTTCAGCGCGTAAAAGCTATGAGCAGGAACTAAAAAGCGCAAAAGAACAGGCCGACAGTGCCAATCAGGCAAAATCTGCATTTTTGGCCAATACCAGCCATGAGATCCGAACGCCGATGAACGGTGTCTATGGCAATTTACAGTTGCTGGCGAATGAGAAATTATCGAGCCAGGCAAAAGGCTATTTAGATAATGCGATATATTCGACCAAAAGCTTGATGACAGTGATTAATGATATTCTCGATATCTCTAAGGTGGAAGCTGGCGCAATGCAGATTGAAAATGTCATGTTTAACTTACCTGAACTGATTGCCAATACCTTAACCGAAGCGAATCAGGCGGCGAAAAAGAAAGCGATTTCGTTTCAGTCAATCAATACTATTGATCATGATAACTGGCTTGGTGATCCCGTACGTATTCGTCAGGTATTGCTAAACATTATTTCCAATGCGATTAAATTTACTAAAACCGGTGCTGTAGTAGTATCGATTTCTTATTTGGAAAAAGTGCAGCAGCTGGTGCTGATAGTGACAGATACCGGTATCGGCATGAGCCCTGAAGCTTTAGATAAACTCTTTGTGCGTTTTGAGCAGGCTGATAGCTCGATTACCCGAAATTATGGTGGTACCGGCATAGGCATGTCGATCACCTATGCCTTAGTTAAACTGATGGGCGGAAGTATCGAAGTGGCCAGCGAGCAAGGTAGAGGTTCTACTTTTACTGTAAGGATGCCATTGGAAAAAGTCAGCACACAGGCAAATGCTAAGATCAGCACGGAGAGCAGTAGTGAAGCCAGTGAACAAATTCAGCTGGATTTAACCGGAAAAAACATTTTAGTGGCAGAAGATAACCGCATTAATCAGGCGATAGTTAAGGCGATGCTGACGGCAACTGGCGCGAGTATTTACATTGCCAATAATGGCCTGGAAGCAATTTCTATCGCACAACAGCATAAGCCGGATTTAGTGTTAATGGATATTCAGATGCCGGAGCTCGATGGCATCAGTGCCTGTAAACAACTGAAAACGCAATTTAGTGGCCTACCTGTTATTGCCTTTACTGCCAATGTGATGTCATACGATATTCAATCCTACCAGCAGGCGGGATTTGATGGTTACCTCGGCAAACCACTGGAGCGCCAGCAATTGTTAGTGACTATCGCCAAGTTTTGTTAAGGCTATGTTCCCGTTAACTGTTGCTAGGTAAACAAACAAGACGCTGCAAGTCCTTCCTTGGAAGCTCAACACCAGCATCCATGCTGGTGATGCTTGCTCTTATTACCATAGCAACATCTTTATTTATCAATGAACCAGATTAATAGCCACAATTAAAAGGAAGATAGTCTTTGTTAATTGTTATTAGGGACTGCTTATTATACGTTTTATTAAGGTAACATCTTGAAAAAGTATTAATACTTGATGCCGATTGCGAATAAAATCGTTATATTAGCTTAATGTCCTTAGCGGTATTCCAAGTTACTATGAGTCAGTATTGTTTAAGAGGTTTAGTGAATGGCTAAAGCAACGTCGTTTGATATTGCCTATAGAGCTGGGGTGTCGCAATCTACAGTATCGCGCGCCTTGCGCAATAGTCCGTTAGTCAATGAAGATACTCGGCAAAAAGTGCAGGCGATTGCCAGGGAACTCAACTATAAAGTCGATAAACATGCCAGTAGTTTGCGCACCCAGCAAAGTAATACCATTGCTTTATTATTATTTGAAGACCCCACCAATGACGACTCGTTAATCAATCCGTTTTTTCTATCCATGCTTGGCAGTATCACCCGCGCCTGTGCGCAAAAGGGCTATGACTTGCTAGTGTCGTTTCAACAATCGAGTAATGACTGGCACGCGGATTTTGAAGACAGCAAAAAAGCCGATGGCTTAATTTTGCTTGGCTATGGCGACTTTGTTGATTATGAAGAAAAACTGCTTCAGCTTAGTCAGCAAAATACCCACTTTATTCGCTGGGGCGCTCCGGTAAAAAACAGCAATATAGTGTCAGTTGGCTGTGATAATTTCCACGGTGGTTATCAGGTCACGGAACATGCGATTAGCAATGGCTATCGCAAGTTTGCATTTTTGGGCGATGCCTCCAGCCACTCACCGGAATTTCTCGATCGTTATCACGGCTTTTGTCAGGCATTAACCGATAACAAGCTCTCGATAAACAGCGAACTGCAAATTGATGCGATTTCGGTGGAAGACTCAGGTTATCAGGCGGCCTGCCAATTGATTGAAAAAGGCATCGCATTTGATGCGATATTTGGTGCCAGCGACTTAATTGCCATTGGCGCGATGCGGGCATTACAAGAGCACGGCATTAAAATCCCCGAACAGGTTGCCGTCGTTGGATTTGATGATATCGCGATTGCCAGTTTTACCATTCCTGCATTAACCACCGCCAAGCAAGACACCAAGCTGGCAGGCGAATTATTAGTGGATAATCTGATTGCGTTAATCAATGGCGAAGCCCCTGAAACCACCTTAATGCCAACCTCACTGATAGTGCGTAAATCCTGCGGTAGTTGACAGTTCGTCGTAATCACCATTTAGGGAAAATCTATTAACCCTGTTGAATCCATATTCTATCTAAACAAAGTTAATATATATTAACATTTTAGCTTGTTTATCCATTTTGGTTAATATATATTAACATTTAGTGTCATGGTGGGGCGTTAAAATGCATTGGTATGATGGTTCGTTAATCGCGAAAAAACGTAAAGAAAAAGCTTGGACACAAAGCGATGTTTCGACTGAAACAGGGCTAAGCCGCAATCAAATTATTGCGATGGAAAAAGGCCATTTCACCGGGGGAATTAAGTACTTACGTAAATACCTTGATTTGTTAGGGCTAAAAATTGCCATTATCGAAGAGCAAGATAATTTACCGCAACTGGATGAGCTGTCGAGTCTATTTGGAGAAGATGACTAATGGCTGAGCTTCCAAATAAAATCAGCGATATTCAAGTTCAAGCCTTTGGTCGAGAGTCTGGCGATTTAACTCAATCAGGGCACTTTGCCTTTCAGTACACCAATCACAATCCAGTGTCATTAACAATGAAGCACCAGCAAGAGCCATATCATTACGGTGCACTTCACCCCATATTTAGTCAAAATCTACCTGAAGGATATGTTCGCCGGTATATTAGCGAGAAGCTTAGGCGTCATGCCAATGTCAACGATATGTATTTACTGGCTTTACAACTGGATAAAGGCATTGGCCACTTATCTTATAACAGTGAAATTCAAAAGTCAGATGTCGGGCAGCTTTCATTGAATGAAATACTCAATTGGCAAGCTAAAGAAAGCCTGTTTCATCAGTTGTTAGACCGTTATTACCTTAATGGCCTGGTTTCTGGTGTACAGCCTAAAGTGCTAGTAAACGCCGTCAATGATACCGGCAAACCCTCTATTGGCCGCAGCCTGCTACAGCAGGAAGACTTTATCATTAAGACTTATGATGACGAATTTCCGCTACTTACTGTCAATGAATATGTCTGTATGGAAGCCGCCAGAGCTTGTGGCCTAAAACCAAGCCAATGTTGGCTTTCAGATGATTTTAGAACCTTTGTTACTGAGCGCTTTGATGAAGTCGATGGTAAACGATTAGGCATTGAAGACTTTACGGTACTTATGGGCAAACAAGGGGATGAAAAATATCAATCTAGTTATGAAATGTTGATGAAGGCCACGTACATCTTCACAAAGTCTGATAAGCAGCTCAAACGCATGTATCAATATATAGTGTTCAACTGCCTGATTGGCAATGGTGATGCGCACCTTAAAAACTTTTCAGTGCAATACGATGAAACTAGAAAAGATATCAGGTTGACACCGCCTTATGACATTACTCATACGCTTATTTACGACACTATTGATAATAAAATGGCCCTTAAGCTTAATAGTGCGAAACTGTTCCCCGATAAAAAACAATTGGTGAAACTGGCTAAGGCATACAACATAGATAAGCCCGAAATTATCATTGAAAAAATTGCTGATACGATAACGGATTACCTTCATCGGTCTTCTGAAGTAGGGATAATTGACGGTTTGAAAGATTCAATATTAAATTCAGTTCATTGTGGCACAAGTGAAAAATATTCGACCAAAGCTTATATTCACGATAAGAAAAAGAAATTTGAATAAAAATCAATCAATAGGGTCAAAATGTTTGAAATATATTCCTCATTAATGATCGCTGTAGAGTAAATGAAGCTTATAGGGATGATTGAGCTTTATAGTGATTTGTTAAAGCTGTGTAACTCCTGCGACAGTTAGCTGTCACGCAAGTAGGTCGATATGAGCGCTGCGAAGCTCGACAAAAACTCTACCCAAGCACAGGTTATTAGCTCCAGACATAATCTCCATACAGGCAAGCCTTAACAATTAAATAGCAACAATAAGCGCAAAATTATGACTTTGACGTTCTTTTAATTTTTCATATTTAATTGTTAATTGTTTGTAATATTTTGTAACATATGGCGCTTTAAATTTAGCCCTTGTTCAAAAAAATAAAAATAAACGGATTTTTATTATGAAGTTAATAAATATTATCGCAGCTGTATTGTTGATATCACTCGTAGGTTGTGGCGGTGGTGGAGGTTCAAGCTCTGAATCAGCGCCTAGTAAACCTGCCCCTAATAATCCACCGGTTGCTAATAGTGATACCATTGAGGTTGGCATGAACGTATCGACGGAACTTGACGTTCTGGCAAATGATAGCGATGTCGATAGCTTTACTGTGGCCTCGGTAACAGAGGCAAGTAACGGTAGCGTGCTACAGAATGATCACAATATTATTTATACGCCTACAGATGGGTTTGTCGGTAATGACAGTTTCTCGTACACCATTAAAGATAGCATTGGGCAAGAGGCAACGGCCACCGTTAATTTAACCGTTTATAATATTGCACCAACCGCAGTTGATGATCTTGTTCAAACACAGCAAGGTAGTATGGTTGAGATTGACGTACTTGCCAATGACCTGTCTGTAGGAAAACACCAATTAACGGTTATAAGTACATCGGTGCCTGAACATGGCTCGGTAGAGCTAAAAGAGGGGGTCTTAACTTATACTCCAACAAGTGGTTTTGCTGGTGAAGATAGCTTTATTTATATAATCGAAGATAGTTTAGGTGATGAAGCTACTGCGAGTGTGACCGTTGACATTTCGAATGTTATACCAACAGCTAACGACGATGAAGCAAGTATCAAGCAAAACGAAAGTATCACGGTTGATGTACTTGGAAATGATAGCGATGCTCTTGGCGATGTCTTAACTATATTGAGCCTTGACGGAGTTAGTCATGGTAGCGCCAGCATTGAAAACAATAAAATAGTTTATAGTCCAAATGCAGGTTATGCTGGTGCAGAAACGATTAACTATACCGTAAGTGACGGCTATGATGGACAAAACGAAGCAAAGTTAACCGTTTATATTGATAATATTGAACCGACAGCTAGTGATGATAGTGTTTATATTTTAAAAAATAACAGCATAGCTATAGACGTGCTCGCCAATGATAAAGATGTTATTAATGATACCCTAACTATTCAAAGCGTATCTGCTGCCAACCATGGTGTGGTAACTATTGTTGATGGCAAATTAAATTATCAACCAATCACTGATTATGTTGGTGATGATGAGTTTGAATATACTTTAGTTGATAGCCATGGCGCGTCAGATACAGCTATCGCAGAGATAAAAGTAAGAAATGCGATTCAATTACAAGGCAAGCTTGTTGGCTATGAACAACAAGGTTTAAAAGTAGTAATTAAAAATGGTGAACAAGAACTTACCGCTACTACCGATGCAGAAGGTAATTATGCTGTTGAGTTAACAGAAATAGTCCCTGATAACCTGATAATTGCTTATGTAAATAATGTCACTGAAAATTACAATTTACGAGCCTACTTCGGTGGAATTAAGAGTCTGCTGTTTGTTTCAGAAGATAATACTAATTTTATTGTTGATAAAAATATTACCGATTTAACTACGGCAGAATATGAGTTAATTGACTTAATGCGTGACGGTAATGAAGCGAGTACCGCTGATGAATTAATCAAAGCGCAATTTGAGGCTGATAGTTTCTATCAATTACAAATGACCATAGCCGCAATGTTGATTAATCAAGACAACGGATTAGGATTGCCTGGTGCTTTTAGTACGGTTAATGAATTTATTAAATCTACCAAAATAATGAATAAGCAATTGGCGATATGGCGTGAAAATAATAGCGGGCTATACCGCCAAGCTTATACAGATTTATCAAATGATTCAGAGTTGAGCAGTTATCCGATAAGGTTAACCGAGGGGCTGCATTTTTTAATTCCTTCTACAGGTGGTCGTACTTTAGATCGTCAATTATCCACCCCTGCTAGTGTGGAGTTTGCATCAGGTAGTTTAACTTATTCTCTACTCGGTAAGGTTAGTACTGCATCTGATTGGCAAAAAACAGGCAACCAGTTGAAGTTTTTTCTGAATAACTCAAGCACCCCTGTTACAGAGTCACAATATCTTTATTGCTCTGACGGAGTTAATAAAAAGTTTTATTTTGAGCCGGTAACAATTGAGTTAACTCAAATATATTCAACAGAGCAATATACGGTCTATTTACAAAAATCAGAAGCAGCTGAGGCTGGTACTCACTGTAATAGTGATGTTTCTACATTTTATAAAACGGTTCGACATTATTTTTCGCGTGAACTGCCAAAGATTTCAGGTCACTATTATTTGAACACACTTCACAACAGAAAGAATATATTTTCTGATACTTATAGTATTCGATCTTTTGCCGCGCTAATTAATTTTAACGACGACGGTACTTTTGTTGAATCACTCGAAATTAGTGACGAGTTAACAGGGAATTGGCAAATAATCGGTGATGAATTAGTACTTAATTATCCTGATAACACATCGATAAGGTACCAATATATTGCGGATTATTACGGCATTCCGAGGCTTTTTATGACACATATGCAAGATGGTGTTTTTGATAAAAGAGGAAGTAGTGCATTTCTTATTGCCAAAACTGACATAAAGATGCCTTCTAGTGTTGTCGGTAATTGGAATTTTTATAACAATGAAAGGGTTTTAGATTCGCAATTAGCTCAACTTGATCCCCATAGATTAAACTTGAACGCCGATAATACAGGTGAAGTGCAATATTTATCTGCTGACACTGATTGGCAAACCCGTTCGGGCGATTATTGGCTTTTTACTTGGCGCGTGGTCGATAACTTCATGTACCACGATTATTATAAATTAGATGGTGTGGCGGTTAATTATTGTGATGTCGTTCAAGATAATTGTTATATTAATGACACCGATGAGTTTGAAATTATTGCAGATAGTGATGGCATATATTTTACCAAATATATTTATAACTTTTTTGATGAAACAGGCTCGTTACTCGGTTCATCCAGTGGAATACTCCCCTTTAAATTCGTTCCTCACTAATTGCTGAGAGATTATAGTTTACAACAGGGGGGTTAGAGATAATTGAGTACTCAAGCTGTTTACTGAGCACATGTAACCCCTGCGGCGGCTAGGTTTCGATATCTAATAAAAAAGCCCGGCTAAGTATGACTTAGCCGGGCTTTTTCATTTGGTAACTTTGAATGGTTTTAGGCGGTTACTGCTTCATTCTTTATGCCATTTGGCTCGCTGACTTTATCGTTGACAAAATAAACTGAAAACGCCGCTAATAACATAGATGCTCCAGCCATCATTAGAATATAAATTGCCTGATTATCGAAAATCGCAGTTAATATCCAACCAGCAAACAGTCCGGAAACAATTTGTGGCGCCGCGATAGTAAAATTAAAGATCCCCATATAAACCCCGGTTTGTTTAACCGGAATACTGCCGGCCAAAATGGCGTAAGGCATGGCTAGAATCGCCGCCCAGGCAATACCGACACCGATCATTGGAATAAATAAGGCAACGGCAGCACTTGGTACTTCGACTTGAGTGACTAATAAGTTTACTGTGGTTAAGGTCGAGTCTTGTAGCAGGAAGATACTTAAATAACCTAAGCCACCAGCAACTAACGACAAGGAATAAGTCAGTTTGCGGCCTAGTTTATTGGCGATTTTTGCCAGAAATACTGAGAAAATCGCAGCAAACAATGAGTAAGCGGCAAAGATGATTCCAACCCAGTCACCGGCAGCGCCTTTGGCGGCTGCTATGTTGGCCGGTACAGTGCCGATAGTGGCGAGATAGTCAGGATCAAACCATTTGGCATCAACCCCCCAGATGTGTTGAGTGATTGCCGGCATGGTATAGACCCACATAATAAACAGGGCAAACCATGAGAAAAACTGCACGACGGCCAGTTGCTTCATGGTATCTGGCATAGATTTCATTAGGCCAAAAAAGTCAGCTAATTTGGTTAGCATAGAGCGTTGTGTTGGCATGGTATCCGTTGCTGCCAGTCCATATTGCCCTGGCGCATATTCTTTGGTTCTCACCACAGTCCATAGCACAGAGCCAAACATCACGCTGGCGCCAAGATAAAATGCCCAGATAACTGACGGTGCAACTTCGCCGGTCGGCGCGGTGTTTTCCAGGCCAATAATGTTAGTTAATACAAAGGGCAAAATAGAACCGCAAACCGCACCTATATTGATCAATAAGGATTGCACTGAGTAACCAATATTGCGCTGTTCATCCGGCACCATATCAGAGACTAAGGCACGAAACGGCTGAAACGCGACATTAAACGAGGCGTCCATTAACGCCAGCATCATGGCGCCAAAAAATAGCGGGGTAATAACACTGGCAATGGTCGCAGAGTTTGGCATTAACAACATGCCGACAGCTGCTGCGATACCGCCGAGTAAAATATAAGGGTTACGTCGGCCAATACGGTTCCAGGTTCTATCAGATGCAGAACCAACAATCGGCTGAATGAGCAGCCCCATTATTGGCGCGACTAACCAGAATAATGACAAAGAATGTAAATCTGCTCCTAAGTCAGAAAGGATCCGGCTGGCATTGGCATTTTGTAAGGCAAAGCCAAACTGCACCCCTAAGAAACCAAAACTGATATTCCAAATTTGCCAGAAACTCAGTTTAGGCTTGTGCTGTGATGTGGCTGATAATGTCATTAAAACCTCGATCTCTAACTTGGTATTAGTCTAGTACCTTAAAACGAATGGCTGCGCCGCCACTGGTCGCCAATGGTAAGTGTAACGTATCTTTTGCAGTCACTGGTTTTTGCTCGATAATCATCTCATAAGGATTATCTACCCAGTTAGCATTTTTGCCGTCACGGTAAATTTGTGCCTGATAGCGCTTATTTTTATCTAAAAAGTCTAATTTTACCGTTAAGGTGCGGGCATCTTCATTAGTTAATGCGCCTAAGAACCAGTCATCACCATCACGTTCCTGACGAGCAAACGCAACATACTGGCCGACTTCGCCAGCAATGGCTTTACTTTCTTGCCAATCGGTCGGCACATCTAAAATAAACTGAAATGCCGGAAGATTCGCTTGATAGTTGCGTGGTAAGTCAGATGCCATCTGGATCGGGCTATAAAGCACGACATATAACGCAAGCTGTTTCGCCAAAGTGGTTTGTGGTCTGTCGGTATCTGCACCTAAGCCTTTAAATGCCATGTCAAAAGTACCTGGTGTGAAATCCATTGGTCCTGATAGCATTCGGGTAAAAGGTAAGATTGCCGTGTGTGATGGTGGGTTAGGTGGTGATCCCCAGGCGTTATATTCCTGACCACGGGCACCTTCACGGGCGATCCAGTTAGGGTAAGTACGGCGCAGGCCGGTATCTTTAATCGGCTCGTGAGTATTAATGCTGATTTGGTATTTTGCCGCTAATTCGACGTTATAAAGGTATTCGTTTGACATAAATTGACCGTCATGCCATTCCATGCGGGCAATACCGTTCTCGTCAATGCGTTTAATTTTGCCACCATCAGCAACATAACCGGTTTTTACCTGACGCACGCCATGTTTTTGATATAAGGCAAAGGCATCAGCCATTTGATTTCGGTAGTTGGTAACACTACCTGAAGTTTCATGGTGACCGATTAAACGAACACCTTTAGCCAAGCCATAGTCGGTGATTGCCTTGATATCAAAGTCATCATAGGCCTTAGTAAAATTAAAAACATCGCCGTTGTCGTACCATTGACCGTCCCAGCCGATGTTCCAGCCTTCAACTAATACCCCTTTAAAGCCATATTTTGCAGCAAAGTCCATGTAACGCTTGGTTTCACTGGTCGTTGCGCCGTGCTTATCACCGCTGCCCCAGGTGGTTTCACCAACATGCATACCCCACCAGATGCCGACGTATTTACCCGGTTCAATCCATGAAGTGTCTTCAATTTTGCTTGGTTCATTAAGGTTCAGGATAAGATCAGAGTTTAATAAACCAACTGCATCTTTACTGATTTGAATGGTACGCCAAGGAGTGGTGAAATTCGGCTGTTTTCGAACCAGAACGCCGTCATACCAAGGGGTTAAATCCGCCTTTAAACTGCCGCCCCGCTGTTTTTGCAAGGTCATGCCGGCATAATCGACTAACGCTGCTTCATGAATACTTAAATGATGACCATTTGGCAATTTAAAGGTGAAGGGGGTGTGGACATGATCCACTTCACTTAACGGCGTCGTTTGATAAATATATTCATAACGATTCCAGCCACGAGATGGTATCCACCAAGCAGTAACATCTTTTGGCTGGCCGACGTTAAATTCCGTCAGTTCATCTGTGATTTCAATAGTGCCGTCTAAGCCTTTTTGCTTGGGGACTTCATAACGAAAACCTACGCCGTCGTTAAACACTTTGAAACGGACACTAAACTGGTTTGACGCCTTGTGTTCGGCGTTGAAGGTCACCAGTAATTCATTGTGATGATCGCGAACATTCTTACGCTCACCCCAAGGCAGTTGCCAGGTAGTATCACTGCTATTGCGCTTAATTTTGCCGATAGTAAAGCCTTCGCCTAATTCCGCGGACTTTTTAAATCTTAGGCCAAGACGAGATGCTTCCAGCGCGGTTTCGTTATTGAAACTAACGCTGTAGCTCGGCGTTTTACTATCGTCGACAGTGACGACAATGCGTTTATCCGGAGAGCTAACCTCAACGGTTTTCGCCGCAACTAAAGGCGACAATATGCAAGTGGTGATAACCAGCAGTGTTTTTTTCATTATATATCCTGAGGGTTTTATTAATTTCTACAGCATAAAATTACTGGGATAAAATTACAGCTGCCTGCATACGTATTCAGCAACGGTAATTTATCGAAAGGCTATGTTCTCGATAGCTGTCTGCTAGGTAAACAAGCAAAACGCTGCGAGTCCTTCCATGGAAGCTCAGCACCAGC
>CAZUHQ010000008.1:34480-67054 GCA_964620605.1 uncultured Thalassotalea sp. | reverse complement strand
TGATGGTTCAGGGCCGGCAGATTTAACGCCGCCTAAACTAGAAGAATGGCCGGAAATCACCTGGGAAGTCGGTGAAAATGTTCGCCGCGTGAATGTTGACGGTTTAACTAAAGCAGATATTGCACAGTGGAAAACCGGTGAAACCGTACTACTCTCTGGCAAAATTTTAACTGGCCGTGATGCCGCCCATAAGAAAATTCAGGAGTTATTAACTTCTGGTCAAGGTTTACCTGAAGGCGTAGATTTTACCAATAAGTTTATTTATTACGTTGGCCCTGTTGATGCGATCAAAGATGAAGCGGTGGGCCCGGCAGGTCCGACAACGGCAACTCGTATGGATAAATTTACTGAAATGATGCTTGCAGACACTGGTTTGCTTGGTACTATAGGTAAGGCAGAACGTGGCCCAGCTACCGTTGAGAGCATTAAAAATCATAAGTCAGTATATTTAATGGCAGTTGGCGGCGCGGCGTACCTAGTATCTAAAGCGATTAAAAAAGCACGTGTTGTCGCGTTTGAAGAACTGGGGATGGAAGCCATCTATGAATTTGAAGTGGAAGATATGCCAGTAACGGTTGCGGTTGACAGCACAGGTGAGTCAGCTCATGTTACAGGTCCTGCAATCTGGCAGGCAAAAATTGAAGAACTGGATCAACAGCTGGCAAAATAATTGTTTTTATTAGCAGCTGTTGAACTTTGCTGTTTAATTTTTGTTTGAGAGAAAGCGTCTTTTTAAGACGCTTTTCTTATTTATAGCCGCTAATTTTGTGCTGAAACTTCTCCAAAACATTCATTTACTGACTACACTTAAATTTAAGGGAACGAGCAAAATGATGTCGTAATCGATAAAAAAGGGTGCGCTAATATGGAAACTCAATTAAGAACGGTGACCATTATTTATTACAGTGATATCTCAATAGAACTGGTGCATGAGGTAAAATGTTGTCGACAGAACAAAAATGGTCGGGTGATCATCCCGGACGAATTTAAAGTCGGCAAGTCGATCATTGCCGTTTGTGATGGCGAAGTGAAAATGCTCAATAAGATCGGCGATCGGGTGAAATTTGATAACAGTGAAGAAAGTTCTTCCGCTATTTAAAACAGCTCTAATAAAAAACATTAACCTAAACAAAAAAATATGCTCTAATAACTGTTAATAAATACAGTGTCTGCTGGGGCATTCAGTGAAGTCAACGATCGAAACACTACTGACATTTTTTCAACTCTCTGAAATTCAATTATTGATTGTATTAACAAGCTTGTTAATACTCTTGCTTTTTATCGGCTTTCCTCTGTTGTTTTATCGACTAAAATGCGCTAATGATAGCGTCGACAGTGAGCACAGCAGTGCTGCTAAGTTAATGCAAAAGCTGGAGTTATTACAGCAATTACATAGTAAAGATCAGCAACAGTTGCAGCACAGCATCAATGGTAACCATCAGCAATCCAGTCTGGCATTGAGCGAGTTAAAGCATCTCATCGATCAGCGAATTAGTGATATGAAAATTAAATTACTCACTCAGCAAGGTGAGTTGGCAGAAAAGCAGCTCAGTGCCCAGCATCAATATCAGCAGCAGTTTAACCAAAATCAGTTAAAGTCTGTCGATCAGCTGGTGGAGCATTTAACTAAGGCCAGTGCGTTGAATCGGGAAGAACAGCGAAAATCTTTATCGGCATCGAGCGAGCAAATTGCTGAGAAAATGAAAGAGTTAACAGCAGCTACCGATAACAAGCTCAAAGAAATCAGTGACCAGGTAGAGAAACGCTTAACCGACGGTTTTGATAAAACTACTAAGACTTTTAATGATATTTTAAAGCGCCTGGCGCTAATTGATGATGCTCAGAAAAAAATTACTGAGCTTTCATCCAATGTTGTCAGTTTACAGGAAGTGCTTGCCGATAAGCGCTCGCGTGGTGCTTTTGGTGAAGTGCAATTAAATTCCTTAATTCGTAATGTCTTGCCAGAGCAGCATTTTTCGCTGCAGCATACTTTGTCTAACGGCAAGATTGCAGACTGTGTACTGTTTTTACCTGAGCCGACCGGCACAGTGGTGATAGATGCCAAGTTTCCGCTTGAGAGTTATCGTAAGATGACGGATATCGATGCCGGTGATATGGATAGAAAAGCGGCAGAGCGCCAATTTAAAGCGGATATCAAAAAGCATATTAAGGATATCAGTGAAAAATATTTAATTGAAAAAGAAACCGCCGATGGCGCGATCATGTTTTTACCGGCCGAGGCGATATTTGCAGAAATACACGGCCATTATCCTGAGTTGGTGGAGCTTGCAAATCAGCAAAGGGTGTGGCTAACATCTCCGACGACCTTGATGGCAATTTTAACCACGGCGCGCGCAGTGATAAAAGATGAAGCAACTCGTGAACAGGTGCATATTATTCAAGCTCATCTCGCAGAATTAGCGGGGGATTTTGGCCGTTTTCGCACTCGCTTTAATAACCTTGCCAAGCATATCGATCAGGCGGCCGGTGATGTTAAACAAATTCATACCTCGGCGGATAAAATTGCCAACCGTTTCAGTAAAATTGAGCAGGTAGAATTGCAAAAAGAGAGTGAAAGTCAGCTTAGTGAAGCTAAGCTTAGCGTTAATTAACCATGGTTAGCATTACCCTGGCTGTTGATCTTGGCATGTCAGTGGTGCATTGTAAGCTTAAGCCCAAAGAATAAAACAGCAAATAATGAGAGGTACCATTTGCTACAAAAATTAGCCGGGTTAAAAACCACACTCTGGAGCGGATTAGCGGTTGCTATTAGTTTTGCCTTGGCGCTTTATTTGCAAAACAGATGGCAAGCCAAACTGCCATTGATTGAGCAGGTGCTGTATGGCATTTTTGCCGTCGGTATTTTGTTTTCTGCACAGTTTAGTCGTAGTCGAATTACGCTGTTATTAACTGCACTTGCGCTATTTTACCTAGTAGAACAAGCGGTTATTCCAGGTGAACAATGGTTAAACACCAATCAGCAATGGTTGTTTGTTACAGCGATCTTTGCGCTTGGTTATTTGAGTGTGATCAAAGAGCGCGGCTTAATATCTATGCACGGTATTATTCGTTTAGTTGGCCTGGCGATTTGTCTTGCCCTTGGTAAAGGCTGGCTAATGGCGGTTAACTGGGCAGAGCAATATAATCAGCAACAGCAAATTGTTCCTTTTGAGCTCACTAGCCTGGCGGTGTTATTGCCATTATATGCAGTGGCGCTTGCTATTTTATATAAGAGTCTGCGCTCGGCGACCTTATTCACTTCATCACTATTAACCAGTTTGGTGCTAACCAATTTATTTTATCAGCAGCAACTGACCATGCCATTGGCTATGCTGCTGAGTTTAGTGGCGGTGCAATATATTCTAGTGGTGGTGATCGACTCATATTACCTTGCTTATCGAGATGAGCTCACTAATTTGCCGTCACGTCGGGCGCTTAATCAATATGCGTTATCGTTAGGACGCAAGTATTGCGTTGCCATGATAGATATCGATCATTTTAAGAAATTTAACGATACTTATGGCCATGATATTGGCGATCAGGTGTTAAAACTGGTGGCGTCTAAGCTGGGGAAAATTCGCGCCGGTGGCCGAGTGTTTCGTTATGGCGGTGAAGAATTCACCGCAATATTCCCACGTAAAACGGCGCAAGATGCAAGGTCGGAGCTTGAACGACTGCGTCAGGAAGTTGCGGATTATCAAATCGTTATTCGTCATCCGTTGCGTAAAACGAAAAAAGCAAGGCAGGGCAAGGCATCGGAGGAGCTCAAAACCGTCAGTGTGACTATCTCGATTGGCGTTGCCACTCGCAGTACCAAACAAAGTTTTGAACAAACGGTCAAGCAGGCTGATTTAGCCTTATATCGCGCGAAGAAAAAAGGGCGGAATAATGTTAGTGATTAATTTGTCGAAGCAGAATCGGTTAAAATGCTGTATCACATAGCACTAATCTTACTCGGGCCAGTTTTTTATCTTCAGGGTAAATTTGTCCGTAAAATGACGCCACAATTACCTGAACCTGTTGGGGAAAGAAACGGGCATTTAGGTGATGGTGAGCATTTATCTTTATTGATCGTCGGGGACTCAGCCGCCGCCGGTGTTGGTGTTGACCATCAGCAAGAGGCGCTTTGTGGCTGCCTGCTTGGCGTATTAGCCAGTAGTCGCTCAATTTCCTGGCAGCTATTGGCGAGCTCCGGCGACTCGTCTGCCCAACTTTTGGAAAAATTGAATCAAGCTCCAGCAGCTGTTGCTGATGTTGTAGTGATTTCAATCGGGGTTAATGATGTGACTAAATTAGTCAATGCAGGGCTTTGGGTGAACAATTTAACTGCTATTGCCGAGCTGCTAAGCACTAAGTTTGCGGCAAAATATATTTATTTTTCCAATGTGCCGCCGATGCATCTGTTTCCGGCATTACCACAGCCATTGCGTTGGTGGCTAGGTGTCAGGGCAAGAAGATTGAACCGATTAATGCGGCAAGTAGTGGAAACTCAAGTACAATGCCGTTTTGTTCAAACTCCACTTAGCTCTGAAAAAAGCTTTATCGCAGCCGATGGTTTTCACCCTGGAAAAGCGGCTTATCAGTTATGGGCGCATCAACTGGCTGAGGTGATTCAAGCGGATATGATAGAAGTAAGTGCTTAAAAGTCATGTATTGAAAATAAAAAGCTCAGGCAGATCAAAAGATGCCTGAGCTTTTTATGAAATGGGCCGCGTTAATTTAAAATCGCAACATTAACAAAAACTACGGTTAATAATACCGGGCAAACAAAACGTAAATAGTTGCCCCACATTATCAGATACTTTCTGCCTTGCTGTAGCGAGGCATCGCGCAGTTTATTACCGCGGTGCCATAACCAGCCTACAACGATAAAATAAAACAAGCAGCTTAGCGGCTGTAAAATAGTGGTTAATACCCGGATAAAGGCACCAAACAAGACATCAAAAAACGCGATTAACAGCATGCTGAAAAACAGTACTATGC
This sequence comes from uncultured Thalassotalea sp., assembly GCA_964620605.1. Classification (GTDB taxonomy): domain Bacteria; phylum Pseudomonadota; class Gammaproteobacteria; order Enterobacterales; family Alteromonadaceae; genus Thalassotalea_E. The sequence continues at coordinate 62,071 of CAZUHQ010000008.1, read as the reverse complement.
CAGATACTATCCAGGTAGCTTTTTGACGGCTGACGTTTTTATCTTCTACCAGATAGGCAACTGGTACTTCGGTGGATGAAATAGTAGAAGTTAATGCGGCAATCGACAGCAGTAAGAAAAATCCGACCGCAACCACCATGCCTATTGCTCCCATTGAAGCAAACAGTTCAGGTAAAATATGGAAAATTAGCTGGCCTTCGCCAATTAGCTGGTTATTTTGAAAAACTTCCTGTCCGGCGTGTTGCGCGACAAATAATGCCGGAATAATCAATAAACCGGCAAGAAATGCGATGCCGGTATCCAAGGCGGTAATGGAAATCACCAGCTTGCCGATGTCTTTATCTTTTTGCATATAAGAGCCGTACACCATCATACCGCCGACACCGATAGATAACGAGAAAAATGCCTGACCCATGGCAGAAATCACCAACTTGGGGTCAGTGACCTGAGAAAAATCAGGAATAAGGTAAGTTTTTAACCCTTGCTCTGCGCCCGGTTGTTGTAAAATATAGATGATCAAACCGATCAGCATGACTAATAATATCGGCATTAAGCGTGATGACCAGCGCTCGATACCGGCGTTAACTCCTTGATGAATAATGGCAGCACCAAGCAGAATAAAAATCGGCGTAAATACAATATTACGTTCAGTGCTTGAGCTTTCCAGCCACAGTGCAATGTCGTTTAATCCGGCTAAATGGGCAAGCGCTGCTAGGGCATGGGCTAGCATCCAGCCAGCAACGATAGTGTAAAAACTTAGCATCATAATTGCGCCGCAAAGCCCGACAATACCGGCTTTTCTGCCTAAACTTTCCGATACCCCTTTGCAGGCGTCTCCTAACGCGGAAACCGGGTTTTTTTGCGCCTGATTGCCTATATAAATTTCGGCGTATAAAGCCGGTAATGCCAGCAGCAAGGTCACTAACAGGTAAACAAATAAGAATGCACCGCCACCGTTATTTGCTGCCTGAGTAGGAAAACCCCAGATATTGCCAAGGCCAATGGCAGAGCCAGCAGCGGCTAAGACAAACCCGATACGGGAGTGAAAAGAGTCTCTAGTTTGAGTCATAAAACAGCTATTTATATTTTTTATTTGTGCCCGAGCTTACCGAGTTAATCATAGATAGTGAAGTGATTTTAATGTTTTCGTTAATTTGACTTTTTATTGATCGGCGAAGATTGTAAAATTTTGCAGACATCGTTAGAAATAAAATGGCGATAAGTGGTAACAAAATAGACACAAGATAAATTAGTATTGAGAGATAAAGGTAACCTATGCTGCAGTTTCAAATTATTCCGGTAACACCATTTCAACAAAATTGTACCTTGTTCTGGTGTGACGAAACCATGGAGGCTGCGGTGGTTGACCCGGGTGGGGATCTTGAGTTGATCATTAACGCTATTGAGCAGCAAGGGGTAACCTTAGTGAAAGTATTACTCACGCATGCCCATATTGATCATGCCGGTGCAACCAAGGCTTTGTCATCACATTTTAAGGTGCCAGTTGAAGGGCCACATAAAGAAGATCAGTTCTGGATTGATCTGATCCCACAGCAAAAAGAACGTTTTGGTTTTGCTCATGCCGAGCATTTTACTACTGATCGCTGGTTAACTCAGGGCGATAAAGTAACCTTTGGTCATATCGAGCTGGAAGTGTATTTTTGTCCGGGTCATACGCCGGGGCATGTGGTGTTTTTCCATCGCCCGTCTAAGCTCGCGCAAGTTGGCGATGTCTTGTTTAAAGGTTCTATCGGCCGAACTGACTTTCCCCGCGGCGACCATGCGACCTTAATTAAATCGATTCGAGAGAATTTATTTTTACTTGGAAATGATGTCCGTTTTATTCCAGGGCACGGCCCGATGAGCACCTTTGGTGCAGAACGCCAAAGCAACCCGTTTGTTGGTGATATGGCGGGATAAAATTGATTAGGGTTAAAGGCTTATATCTAGTCGCTTCTTTGCTATAAAAGAAAATTATAATCCAAATCAATAAAATTTGTTGTTTTAAGGTTTTGTCTGCGGAAAATAGTGCGTAAAATAGCGCCTTATTTTTGCGCTAATTCCCTGTTTAGAGATCACCCTTGAATAAGTTTATAACAGCACTTTTGCTAACTTTAGTTTCTTACCCTACTTGGGCGTCTACCGCCGGTCAAATTGATTTAACAAATTCAATTACTGGCTTTGTCGCTATTACCTTGTTTGCCATCGCTTATTTATTAGTGATCGGCGAAGAGTTTATCCATCTACGTAAATCAAAACCTGTGCTGGTAGCTGCCGGCGTGATCTGGTTTATGATCGGCTGGGTTTATACCCAATATGGTATTCCAGATGAAGCAGAGCATGCGTTTAATCATAATTTACTGGAATATGCACAATTATTGCTATTTTTATTAGTGGCGATGACTTATATCAATGCCATGGAAGAGCGTGGCGTATTTGAACGCTTGCGTATCTGGATGATAGCGAAGGGTTTGAGTTTGCGCAGTCTTTTTTGGGTGACAGGTTTATTGGCGTTTTTGATTTCATCTTTTGCTAATAACTTAACTACTGCCATGCTGATGTGCGCAATTGTACTAAAAGTGGCGCCAAAAGATCTGAAATTTATCAATATCGCCTGCATTAATATCGTGGTTGCATCGAATGCCGGTGGCGTATTTAGCCCGTTTGGTGATATTACCACCTTGATGATCTGGCAAGCAGGTCTGGTGAAATTTGAGCAGTTTTTTGTTTTACTGGTGCCGTCTTTTGTTAACTTTTTTGTGCCTGCTTTAATAATGAGTTTCTTTATCTCGAATGAAAACTCAACTCCTGTGCTCGATGATGAATTTACCCTTAAACGCGGTGCCAAACGTATTGTTTTCTTGTTTGTCTTAACTATTGCCACTGCGGTTATTTGCCATAGCGTGGTTAATATGCCGCCAGTACTGGGTATGATGATGGGGCTAGGGTATTTGAAATTTTTAGGTTTTTACTTACGAAAAAGTTTGCCGCGTTCATTAAATAAAAAACGTACTCAGGCCGAACTGCGTAAAGATGAAAAGGCGTTAAAGCGTTTAGGTAATATAGTGCCGTTTGATATTTTTGACAAAATAGCCCGGGCGGAGTGGGATACCTTATTATTTTTCTACGGCGTGGTGATGTGCGTTGGCGGTTTGGGTTTTATGGGCTATTTGAGTCTGGTTTCTGAGGTGCTATATAGCCACTGGAGCCCAACTTATGCCAATATTTTTGTCGGCGTACTCTCAGCAATTGTTGATAATATTCCGGTGGTATTTGCGGTCTTAACCATGAATCCGGCGATGGATCTGCAGCAATGGCTGTTGGTGACCATGACGGCTGGGGTTGGCGGCAGTTTGTTATCTGTTGGTTCAGCTGCCGGTGTTGCTTTAATGGGGCAAACTAAGGGCAAGTATTCCTTTGTTGGTCATTTGAAGTGGAGCTGGGCAATTGTTTTAGGTTATATCGCCAGTATTTACCTGCATTTTTTGATTAATGGTTAGCTGTTATTGATAAAAGTGTGCTAAAAGAGTCGACTGGTTTCGACTCTTTTTATATTTTTTTGCAAAAAATACTTGAAACTATTTACATTTTGCTCCATCTATATAAGTAGAGCTTACTGAATTTGAGCGTCACTGTGGTTAGAGCTTTATTCGTTATATCTTTATTGTTTACTCTGAGTTCATATTTTGAACCAAGTTACGATATTGCTGATAATAACGAAATTAGTCTAGTCAAACAGCTGATCGTTGATAACCCACAAGATCATGACTCAGACTTTGATTTTCCACTTAGTGCTTCTTATTCTGAAGAGTTATTTTATCTATTAAATCAATCGTATAGTGTAATTAATAAAACAACCTTCATAGTGGTTGTTTCCGCTTATCAACTAACCAATCCTAGAGCTCCACCCCGCGGAGTGCTTAGTTAACAAGAGTTTCTTGTATAGTATGCATTTCGTTTTCATGTTGTTAACCTCTTAAAATGCTATGTTCAGGCAAACTTGTGTAGCTGAATTGATCGTTTTGGAACAATTGATTCGTTTATATACCTCCTTGTTAACTGACTCGTTTTTAGCAAGGTAAGCTTTATTAACTATAAAACTTACTCAATAAATTAATAAAGTTTTGAGGTAGTTATGAAAAATTTACATTTATTTGATTTAGATCTCGTTGATAATGTAGTTACTCCGGAATATTTTGAAAAAACCACATTAGCATCACCAGCTATTAAAATTTTTACTGATTTTAAAGCGCATCAGCCTTTAGTAATTGAAGGTGATACCTTAGCTCGCGATGCGTTAACTATGATGATTAAGAGCCATGTACAAATGAAAATTGTGGTGTCACCTAATAACGATTTTTTAGGTATTATTAGTACAAATGAGTTATCAGAGCAGTCATTACTCGCGGAAATGTCTAAAGGTGTAAGTCGTGATGAAATTTTAGTAACCGATATGATGTTACCTAAAGATGCGTTGCATGCCTTTGATTATTCTGAGCTTGAGCGTTCAAGTGTTAATGATGTTGTTACGACATTAAAAAGCTATGGCTTAAGACATTGCTTGGTGGTCGATCGCAAGAGTCATCATATCCGGGGCGTGATTTCCACCAGTGATATCGCACGTAAGCTGCATTTACCAATTGATATTAGTATTAAAACTTCGTTTAGTGATTTATTTGAAGTGATTCACGGTGAAGCCATGGTGTGTTAGTTAGCGTTAATTGCTAATGGCGTTAGCGAAAAAGCACTAGTGCTCTGCAACACTAGTGCTTTTGTTAGCAGTTTAAGCAGTTATTTTTGAGAGGGTTGTTGCTTAAGCAGAGCCTTTATTTCTGCCAGTTCCTGCTGTAGCTCGCTTAATGTCGGCTCTTTTGCATTTTTCATGCTGGCGTGTTCTTGTTCCATAACATTAACCACTATGCCAATCACCATATTTAAAAAAGCAAACGCGGTAAAAAAGATAAAGGTCAGATAGAAGATCCAGCTCAAGGGATAGACATCCATGGTTTCATATTGAATATCCGTCCAATCTTCAAAGGTCATAATGCGAAACAAGGTTAACATTGAGATGGCAATATCGCCCCATAATTTCGGATTGATATTTTTAAAAACAAAGCTGCCAATTGCCGCATAAATATAAAAGATAATAAACATCAGCAATACCACATAACCAAGCTGAGGCAGAGCTTTTAATAATGAGTTGATCAACACTCTAAGCTCAGGTACTACCGACACCATACGCAGCACTCGAAATACCCTAACAAGGCGAGCGAGCAACGCCATTTCACTGTTATCTATCGGGATCAAACTGACCAGCACTACTAAGGTATCGAAGATATTCCAGCCTTTTTTAAAGAAGGTTTTTTTATCCTGGTCGGCAATAAAGCGAATAATGATTTCCACAAGAAAGAATAGAGTAATAAAAATGTCGAGCACCGAAGTGAGCGAATAAGCCCTATCGGATAATTCAAAAGTTTTCGCGCCGATCTCCAGTGCGGAAATGATGATCACTGTCACCACAGACAACTCGAACAGCTTGTTTTCTTTTAAACGAAATAAATTTTCTTTTATCGATTGGTACATGGTTAGGCTAAAAATTTACAAGTCACAAAATTGGCAGAGATTATACTGGGAAATTGGGACGCTGTAGATGAAAATCAATTATTCATCAAATTTATTGATGTTAATCACAATAACGCTTTTTTACTTGATAGGATTTAGTGAGTAAAAGTGTTATAACAGCATCAAATAATAGCGCTAATAAAAAATGGAGTGTTAATGCTGGGTGGGAGACGCCTTTTAGTATTAATTGTGTCGTTTGTTCTAGCTACTGGGGTCAGTATTAGTGGCAATGCAAATGAGCAAATGGTTAAGGACAAACTGGCTGAAATTGAGCAAATCGAAAATACTTCGCAAGCATTACAAGCCGTCGATAGCTTGTTGTCCAGCAATGGTTATTCGCTTGAAGATAAGGTCGATATTCTCAATACTCAGGCGAAATTATATTTTCGTCAGCGCAATTTTGAACAGGCGTTAGATGTTATCAATGATGTGCTGGTGATCGCCAAGCATGAATCCTGGTCGCAAGTTATCGCTGTCGCTTATAAAATGCAGGGTATTTTTTACTATTATCAAGGCAGTTTCCCTAAGGCGTTAGCCTCTTATCAACAGGCATTACAAGAATACCAGCAAATAACGGGTAAAATTGAGCTGGCTAATTTATACAATAATATTGGTCTGGTTTATGCGGCGATGGGACAAACGCTAAAAGCACTGGACAGTTACCAGCTAGCGGAAGAAATTTATCAGCAGCATGGCACTGATGTTGATCTGGTGGATATTCGTTATAACATCGCTGGCTTGTATTTAAGGCTCAGACGCTATGATCAAGCGATTGAAATATTTACCCAGGTTGCCGAGCAGCGTATCGCTTTTGATGATCAAGAAGGACTGGCCAGTGTTCGTTCTGATCTCGGGGTAACTTATAAGCAAAGTGGTGATTATAACCAGGCATTAGATAAGCTGTTACTGGCGCTTGGCTATTATCAAAAAACTCAGGATAATTATAATTTAGCTGCCAGTTATCATAATTTGGCGGAAGTCTATAATGAGCTGCACCAGATTGAACAAGCTCAGCATTTCGCGCAACAGGCGATTAACCTTAGCGAACAACATAAGTTTAATGCAATACTCGCAGGTAGTTTGCAAAGCTTGGCTCGCGCGCTTTTTGAGCAGGGCGAAATAGAGCAGCCATTAGCTTTATTACAACGCTCTACCAAGATCGCAAAACAGCTGGATTATCAGCAACAGTTACGTGCTAACTTAGCTCTATTACCACTCATTTACAGTGCGCTTGATGACAGAAAGCAGGCGTTAACCAGTTACCAGCAATTTATTGCATTAAATCATAAGTTATTAAACGATCAGTTGAATGAATATTTAGCAAAATTTGAATCGGAAAAATTAAAACAGCAGGTTGCTCAGCTACAACAAAATAAAAAGCTTAAACAGCTGGAAGTTGAGCAGGCAAACCAAAAGCAAAATTTGATGATTGGTGTGATTTTGCTGGTGCTGTTATTACTGTTTTTCAATTATCGTAGAAAAGTTGATCGCCAGTTAAAGTCTGAGCTGGCGATACAGGTTAAACAAAGAACGAAAGAGCTGGAAAAACTGACGCAAGAGCTTAAGCAGGCCAACAGTATCAAAAGTCAGTTCCTTGCTAATATGAGTCATGAAATTCGTACGCCATTAACAGCGATTATCGGTCAGGCGGAAGCGATTATCAGCGGTGATGTTGATAACCAGTATCTTGAAAAAGAAGTAGAAATTATTCATGGTAACAGCCTGTATTTGCTGGAGCTAATTAATAATATTCTTGATTTGAGTAAGATTGAAGCGAATAAACTTGAGCTTGAACTTCAAAAGCAGGACTTACATCAAACGCTCACTGAACTGGCGAATATGTTTACCGAGCAGGCCTATAGCAAAGGATTAGAATTTAAGATCACCCATCATTTAAGCTCGCCGTTTATGATAGAAATTGATGGTCTGAGGGTCAAACAAGTGTTAATCAACCTTTGTTCAAATGCGATAAAGTTTACCTCGCGCGGCAGTGTCAACGTTAATGTAACAGTGCAGGAACATGAGTTAATTTTTAGTGTGAGTGATACCGGTATTGGTCTGAGTTATACTCAAATCCAGCAAGTGTTTGAAAGCTTTACTCAGGGCGATAGCAGTATTAGCCGACGCTTTGGTGGCTCCGGGCTTGGCCTTTGTTTGTCTGAGCAGTTAGCCCGCTTGATGAACGGCCGGATTGAAATAGAAAGCCAGCTTAATCAGGGCAGTACATTTTCACTGATCATTCCATTTGAGCATTCTCTCGATGCCGGGCAGGTTATCGAGGCGAAAACAGTAACATCTCAAGCGGCATTGCCAACAACAGGTATATATTTTAATGGCACGGTTTTATTAGCCGAAGATCATGATGATAATCGCCGCTTGATTGCTCGCTTTTTAAAAACCTTAGGCTTAACCGTGATCGGTGCCTGTGACGGTCATGAAGTGCTGGAACAATACGTTGAGCATCAGCCTGAGCTAATTTTAATGGATATTCAAATGCCGGAAATGGATGGCATTGAAGCCTTTACCATTTTAAGGCAACAAGGCTGCACTGCGCCTATAATTGCGCTAACAGCCAATGCCATGGCTCACGAAGTGGAACACTATATTGAATTAGGCTTTGCTGCGCATTTGAAAAAACCGATCGAAAGAAAAGCTTTTATTCATACCCTGGCAAAATACCTTAGTAGTGAAGTTAGTGTTGAGGACGCCAGTCAGTCATTGGAGCATGTGGATATGTCAGATCTGGTGCAGCAGTTTAAATCTAACCTGACACTGGAACAGCAAGATATTATTCTCCATCTCAATGCCAGTAATTATCCTTTGTTAAAAGGTCTGGTGCATCGCATTGCCGGAGCGGCACAGATGTTTGGTTTTCCGCAATTGTCAAAACAGGCACTGAAGCTGGAAATCGCGATAAAAACTGAGCGTTATCACGAAGTTCATGAATTAACTCAGTTAATGCTCAATGAAATTGACCAAGTGCTATGGTAATAACACTTGGTGATTCTTAGTTGGTAAACTTTGCTGAACTTATGGTTCAAGCTCCTGATATTGAAACACTTCTGTTAGTGAACGGCTAAACACTTCGGCAATTTTAAATGCCACTTCCAGCGAGGGAGAATATTTGCCTTTTTCAATGGCGACTATGGTTTGCCTGGAAACACCAACCGCATCTGCTAACGCCTGTTGGGTCATTTCACTATGGTGAAAGCGCAGGTTGCGGATCTGGTTAACTATCTTTTTACTCATATTAATAACCTTTACGATAATAAAATAGCTGAGCACCGTATTTACAAATCTCCGACAATAGGAAACCTATCAGCAGGGTATTACAGACATTAAATTGCGGTGATAGACCTTGTAGCGTTAGATAACTTGATACTTGGCCATGCGCTACCGATGAGAGATAAACCTGAGCAAAGACAGTGATCACTGTCAGTGACAGCACAAAATAACCAAAGCGGTCGCTTTTATAACCGAACAATTTATCCCGTTCATCTTCACCTTTGCCTGCTTCCTTAACAAATAGCACGCTAAGCACAATCTGGATAATGATGTTTAGCAAGATGCTCCACACTAGGGCTTCAATAAATAGACTGATGATCACAGACTCGGTTAATGGGCTTTGCCCTAAACCAAACAGATAATTAGCCAGAATATAAATAGAGATCAGTAAAGATGCCCAAATGGATTTTTCATTAAACGACATAATGTCTCCTTAACTATACATTGTGTTAAAAATATTTGACATTACCAACGATAATTCAAGATAAGTGTTGTGTCAAATATATTTAACATTGAGTTGTATATATTTGACTTTTCTGATGGTTTGAAAAGTTGAAAACTAACTAATACCAAACTGCATAATATTTGCTTAATGAAGAACAACTATATTTGCACAAATCTTATTTGTTCTAATGGCGCTACTGGCATCCTAAATGATTAAATACTTATACAGGTTGGTATAAAATTATTAAAAATCAAACTGTTATAACTTGATCTTGCCGGTGAGTATATCTTTAAACATTATCCAGTCACCAATCAGGCTATAAACCGGGTAAGTAAAAGTGGCAGGTTTGTTTTGCTCAAAGAAAAAATGCCCGAGCCAAGCAAAGCCATAGCCAGCGACTGGCAATAGCCATAGCAAATAATACTTGGCTTGCAGCAGGCTATAAACTAACAGCACCAGCACAATTAACGAACCGGTAAAATGTAAGCGTCGACAGGTCTTGTTTTGATGCTGGCTTAAATAAAACGGATAGAACTCGGCAAAGCTTTGATAGCGTTTTGTCATGTTTTCACCACTAGAGCTTAGTGCCTAGCACTTTGATGCCAAGGGTGATCATTGCCAGCCCCATAATGCGGTCTAGCCAGTGCCCTAATTGACGGAACCTTTTATTAATTGCCGGACGAGAGAGTAAAAATACCACAGTGGCAAACCATATAAACTGCAAGAACATCATCCATACTCCGTAAATAACCAAGTGATGTAACGGTAGATCTGGAGAGATCACTAAGGTAAACAGGGCAACGAAATAAATCGGTGCTTTAGGGTTGAGCGCATTGCATAAAAAACCTAAGCCCACGGTTTTTAATGCTGATTGTTTGTCGGTTGTCGGCGGTGCATTTTCAATCGCTGAGAGCTCATTAGCCGGTTGCGCTTTTGCTTTTAGTCCCTGATAACCGAGAAAAATAAGATAGCCGCCGCCTAATAGCTTGATTAACCAGAGCAGGGATTGTGAATTGGCTATCACCGCTGCTAAACCTAATGCCGAATAGCTAATATGGATGGCCAAGCCTAAGGCAATGCCTAAACTGCAAAGCAGGCCAGTTCTTCTACCTTTGGATAAGGTTTGCTGCGATACCAATACAAAATCTGGCCCAGGGGAGGCCGCTGCCAGTAAATGTATTGAAGTCACCATTAATAATCCAGATAGTAAATCCATAAGGGATCCTAAATAGCTAAAAATTAAACCCTACCACTGCGGCATATTATCTGCAATTGTTGCTTGCGAAAAGGCCAGAGTTTAGGATAATACTGCCACTGAAATAACTGATAGTAAATGAATGCGACTCGATAAGTTTATTTGTAAAAGCACCGAACTCACTCGAACCGAAGCGAAAAAACTGTTAAAAACTGGCGAGGTCAAAGTCAACGGCGAAGTGATTAAAAATGGCGCTGTGCAAGTGCACGAAAATAATGTTATTACCATTGATGAGCAACGACTCACTGCTCGCAGTTCCCGCTATATCATGTTGCATAAACCGGCCGATACCATATGTTCCAATGTCGATGAAATTTATCCATCTGTGCTGCATTACCTGGATGTTGATAAAGCGTTTGACCTGCACATTGCCGGCCGACTTGATGCTGATACCACGGGCTTAGTGTTAATTACCGATGATGGTCGCTGGTCACATAATGTGATTTCACCGAAAAAAGACTGTGAGAAAATCTATCGGGTGTGGTTGCGTGACCCGTTAAAACCGGACACTTCAGATAAATTTGCTCAAGGGGTGCAATTGCAAGGTGAAAAGTCGTTAACTAAACCGGCCAAGCTTAAAATGGTTGCAAACAAAGAAGTGTTACTGACCATTACTGAAGGCAAATATCATCAGGTCAAGCGGATGTTTGCCGCGGTTGGCAATAAAGTTGTTGGTTTACATCGCGAACAAATAGGGCAGGTCAAACTTACTGGCTTAGCCATTGGAGAATGGCGTTATTTAACGGAAGATGAAATTTCCTGCTTTAGTTAACTGTTTCAACTAAGGTCAAAATACCATTAAAGTTCTGTTAACATTTGCCGATATTTTAACCATAGTCAGTTTAAAAAGAGCATTAAAACGATAGGTTAATTATGGACGTGTTAGCTGAACTTCTACCACCATCATATCTGGTTAAAGCTGAAAATACCGCAAAAGATAAAAAGCAAAACAGCAAACATTCTCGCCAACAGCTTAATCAAGGTGAGCAAGCGATTGCCGCTGAAGATCTTGATGTGCAATCGGCAGTTAACTGGGATCATGTCGATCGTCGCTCTGGTGAAGATCGTCGTCAAAATTCAAAATGTCGTGGCCGCTGGCTGGAATCGCGCGCCGAAAAAGATCGTCGCCAGCAAGCTAAAGCAATAGCGATAAAAATCTAATCGGTTATTTATAAACCTGATGGCTGCTGTCCTATGGCATTACAGTTAGCCATTTATTAAACAAGTTATCCCAGGCTTTTGTTTGAATAAAGGTGTCAAGCTCTGCTTTTATATCGGGAGCGGCTTTGGAAACTAAAATCCCCCTTGAAAAGTAATTTTTATAATTTTCAATAATATGTAGGTTAATTAAATATTCGGGATGTTGTCTAACAAGGTAATAGTAGGTTTGAAAGCCGAGCACGCCAAAGTCAGCTCTGCGCTTTAGCAACATCTTGGGGATCAGATTTTCACTGCGTACATCAGTGCGTTTGATTAATTTATCTCGGATGTACTTATCCAATTTAAAGTAAGAATAGCCTCTGACGCTAACGAGTGTTTTATTTACTAAAGAGCTTTCGTCGATAAAAGTGACGTTTGTTTCATTGGTAATATAAAGCTCTCTGTCATTAATTAAGTTATTTAGCCAAAAGTATTTGGTTTGAGCTTTATCGTTCACCCATGCGGGGTTCACCCATAATAATGCGCCATTGCTTGCAATCTCATTTAATGCTCGCTGCTTAGGTGCATAAATAACTTGATAATCGTATTTTGTTGAAAAGTTATTGAGCGCTTCTGCTAAATCGTAACTTAAGCCACTCTTTTGTGACTGGCTGATAATAAATGGTGGTTTGTCGAAATATGTATAAAGGTAAACAGGTGTTTTGGCACAAAGCTGGGTACTAAGCATTAAGCTAAGTAGTGAGAAAATGCATCGCATAAAATGCCGACTCCTTTGTGCTGGGGTAATGGAGGATTCCTCATTGTATGTGAAAAATTTTATATTGCCAAAGAGTCGTAATGAGCAACACGCTAAAAGATAACAATGAGTTAAGAGAATGACTTTTTATATAATACAAAGCCGATTGAACAACCGCGGCTTACTTTTTATTCAGCTCATTAAACTTGGCCAATTGTTCTTCCGTTGCTGGCTGTTGGTATTTCTCTTTCCATTGCTCGTAAGGCATGCCGTAGACTTGCTCGCGTGCCTGTGCAATATCCAACTCTACGCCTAATTTTTCTGCTTCGGCAACTGTCCATTTGGCAAAGCAGTTACGGCAAAAACCGGCAAGGTTCATCAGTTCTATGTTCTGTACGTCTTTACGATTGTCTAAGTGGCGTAACAGGCGGCGAAATACTGCGGCCTGAATTTCAATGTCTTTTTCCATTATTTTCTCTTTAAATAACTGTTTGTTCGAACGTCTTAGTGCTGAATATCTTCGTTTTCTGCTGCTTCCGATTCTGGCCTTTGGTGGCGACGTATCTGTACTATCATGCCCATATAAGGGTGATCGAAATAGTGCACTTCTTGACTGATCATTCGTCTATGCTGCTCAAAGCGAATTGCTTTAGTTTTTACTTGAGTATTTGGTTTTAGTGCTAAGCTGCTTTGTTCGGTTAAGCTCTGGTTGACAATATTAAAATCGGCGGCAACATTTAAGTAAACGCCTCTTAGATAAACGTTTAAAAAGCCCTCTAAGTACCAGGGCTGAATTGGTGCTGTTGGGCCAGACACCATCGCCGATTGCTGAGCCAACATGTCATTCAGTGTAATTGCCGGTTGCTTTAATTGTGCGATTACCGTGTCACTGTTTTCCACTTGCTCAATGTTAGCAAATAGCTTTTCCAGGTATTGCTGTTTGGCCTGGCTTAGCCGCTGCTGTTGCGACAGCGGCTGATTAATTTCTGCTGAGTTAATATCTGTTGATGCTTGCGCCATTAAGATGTCACTGAGCCTGGCTTCCTGCTCGGCGGCTAATTGTTGTTGCTCGAGAAATTTTGCCTGCTCTTTGAAAAAATGAGCCTGTAGGTTATCACCGGCGAACAGTTTTACCGGAGTGGCATCAGGCAGGTCAAATACTGGCTGGCGCCACGCCAGATGCAATAAAGGCCTGAAATTTTTGCTGCGGCGCAGTTGGCTGACGATATCGCCAAGTTTTAATGACTGTTTGCTGACGAGGTACGCTTGCTTGCTATATAAGTCTTCGATGCCATCGATAGTGCGCGGCATTTTGTCTACTGTAAAGCCATTGTAGCTATAGAGGGCTTGATCCGGATTGAGCCGGTTAAATGCCGGTTCACTGATAATACACAGCTTGTCAGCTGCTGGTTCGGTTAGCTGATGATAGCTAAACTGCATTGGACTAAATGCCTGCTTGGCTTCGGCAACTAACGCGAGTTGTTGTTCGGTGATTGCATCAGAAACTGAAGGCTCTGTTGCTTGAGTAAGTGAATCTTGAACGCTGACATTGATATCGGGTGCTGGCGCATCTTCTACTGATGTTTCAGGCTTTTCAAACTCAGGTTTGACTCGATCGAAAAAATCATCAACAGGAGCTGACTCTTGGTTTGCCAGTGCTGTTTGTTGCTCGACATTTCCAGCATTTAGCGTTTGTTTGCTGTCATTAAACGGGTCAGTTTCATTAGTGAGAGCTAGCTGGCTGATGTCGTTTAAGCTTAATACCGGGTGTAGCTCGGGCAAATGACTCGCCTGCTCAATCAGAGACGCTGGGTAATCAGGGGCATCACAATGAGGAAGCAGCTGTTTAAGGGATTTAATATCCGGCACCAAATACCGGCTTAATAAATCCAGCGAGTTTTGGTATTGCGGCAAGGGCGCTTGCTCGTCGAATATTTCTGCCTGGGTGGTTTTATCGTGCAGCTGACTTAATAAAATCACCTCGATTTCAAACCATTCACCGCTCCATTTACTGGCTGCTAACGTGCCAACAGAAAACATCAGGCTTAAGAGCAACACTGCTGCTTGTTTACAATTCATTTAATTCCTAACTCTGACTTTAGCAAAGAACGACACCTTGATAGCTAATAACATACTCATCATACCCGTTATTTTATCTGCTGTTAATTAAGTTTTTTGCTTAAGTCATTGATTATAGAAGTGACTAAGGTAAAGCGAGATGCCGCATCTTCGGTGGTGCGATTAAACTTCAGCTTATTGGCGCCATCCATTTTAAATACGCTTGGCTGCTGCTGAATAAGGCCGATAATAAACATAGGATCGACCTTAGTATCATCACTAAATTCAAGTGAGCCGCCATTAGGCCCGGCTTCGATACGGGCGATACCTATTTTCTGCGCTTTTAATTTGAGCTTGGCGATATGGACTAAATTTTTCGCCGCCTGTGGCAGTAAACCGAAGCGGTCGATCAGCTCGACCTGAATGTCGTCTAATTCGCTTTTATTGTCGCAGCTGGCGATACGTTTGTAGATGCTTAACCGTAAACTAACATCGAAAATATAATCGTCAGGTAATAACGCCGGTACTCGTAGATCGATTTCCGTTTGTTTTGATAATACCTGGTCCAGTGAGGGTTGCTTGCCTTCTTTTAGTGCGGCAACCGCTTGATCCAGCATTTCCATATAGAGGCTAAAGCCGACCTGGCTCATGGAGCCGCTTTGTTCTTCACCGAGTAGTTCACCGGCGCCGCGAATTTCCAGATCGTGAGTTGCCAGGGTAAAGCCTGCGCCTAAGTCTTCCAGTGAAGCTATGGCCTCCAGGCGTTTTTTCGCATCCTTGGTCATGCGTTTTTCATGCGGCGTTAGCAAATAAGCATAGGCCTGATGATGTGAGCGACCAACACGACCGCGCAACTGATGTAACTGCGCCAGACCTAAATGATCAGCTCTGTCCATAATAATGGTGTTGGCGCTGGGAATATCGATACCGGTTTCAATTATCGTGGTACACACTAAAACGTTATAGCGTTGGTGGTAAAAGTCACTCATGATGCGCTCCAGATCGCGCTCGCGCATCTGGCCGTGGGCGGTAGTGATTTTCGCCTCCGGTAATAATTCCTGAATTTCTGCGGCGGTTTTTTCTATGGTATCGACATTGTTATGCAGGAAGTAAACCTGACCACCACGGAGAATCTCCCGAAGGATTGATTCGCGGATCAGCGCGTTATCGCGTTGGCGAACAAAGGTTTTTACCGCTAGCCGTTTTGTTGGTGGCGTTGCGATTATCGACAAATCTCGCATGCCGCCCATCGCCATATTTAAGGTTCTCGGGATCGGCGTCGCGGTCAGGGTTAAAATATCGACATTGGCGCGCAGTTGTTTGATTTTCTCTTTTTGCTTAACACCGAACCTGTGTTCTTCATCGACGATCAATAAGCCTAGGGCGTGATAATGAATGCTATTTTGCAGCAGTTTATGAGTGCCGATCAGAATATCGACATGGCCTGATTCTACTTTGGCAATCACCTCATTTTGCTGTTTAGCGGTTTTAAAGCGTGACAGCACTTCGATATTAACTGGCCAGTTGGCAAACCTGTCTTTGAAGTTTTCATAATGCTGTTGGGCGAGCAGGGTGGTCGGCACTAGCATCGCGACCTGTTTGCCATCGTTAACCGCAACAAAGGCGGCGCGCATTGCCACTTCGGTTTTACCGAAACCAACGTCGCCACATACCAGGCGATCCATGGTTTTATCGGATAGCATATCGCCGATCACCGCATTGATCGCTTGCTCTTGATCTAAGGTTTCTTCAAAACCAAAACTGTCGGCAAAGGCGCGATAATCATCCTTATTGCGGCTAAATTGATAACCCTTGTTAGTCGCGCGTTTCGCGTAAATATCCAATAGTTCTGCGGCGACGTCTTTAATTTTTTCCGCCGCTTTTTTCTTCGCCTTACTCCAGGCGTCATTACCCAGTTTATGTAGCGGCGCGTGCTCGGCGTCTGTGCCGGAATAGCGGCTGATCAAATGCAATGAAGCGACCGGTACATAGAGCTTGGCGTCATTGGCATAACTTAAGGTTAAAAATTCAGTGCTGATGCCGCCGGTTTCCAGAGTTTGTAACCCTTGGTAACGACCGATACCGTGTTCGATATGCACCACTGGCTGGCCAATAGACAGTTCCGCGAGATTTTTGAAAATGGCATCAGCCTGGATATCCTGTTGCTTTTTACGGCGGCGCGCCTGACGAACCCGATCGCCGAGTAATTCCGCTTCGGTCACTAAGGCGATACTGTTTTTTAGCGATTGGCCCTTGTGCTGAAAAATAAAGCCCTGACCCAAGGCATTGACGCTAATGCCAAGTGTTTCGCCGGATTCGATAAATTCTTCAATGCTGCTAAACAGAGTGGGCGTTAACTGATTGCGTTTTAGCAGTTCTAACACGCTTTCTCTGCGTCCTTGGCTTTCGGCGACAAACAGCAGTTTTGCCGGTGTTTGCTCGCTTTGAATGAATTGATTGAGCAGGGTAAATGGCTGTTTAAGTTGATGATTGACGGTTAAATCCGGCAGCGTTTTAACATCATAGCTGATTTGCCCCTTGCTGCTTTTACTATCTGTTAACTCTGCTTCATCGGTTTGGCCGCCGGTTTTGATAGTAATGCGCTCAAATGGTTTGAGTGCTGAATAAAGCTCTTCGTTATTTAAAAACAGGTTCGCAGGTGAGAGCAGTGGCCGGGTCGGGTCGTAGCGTCTGTCTTGATAGCGATACTCGACATCAAGCCAGTAGTGATCAATCGCTTTGTCAATATCGCCGCTGATGATCACTAAGGCGTTTTCTGCCAAGTAATGGCATAAATGACTGGTTTGCTCGAAAAACAGCGGCAAATAGTATTCGATGCCTGCCGGCATAATGCCGTTGCTGACCTGATGATAAATCGATTCTTTGTCAATAGTGCCGCTAAACTGCTCGCGATATTGACGACGGAACAGGTTGATGCCGTCTTGATCGGTCGGGAACTCATGTGCCGGTAATAATTCAATGGCGTCAACTTTATCGCTTGAGCGTTGATTTTCCGGGTCGAACAGGCGAATTTCTTCGATTTCATTATCAAAAAAATCCAGACGAAACGGCGTGTTGCTGCCCATAGGAAATAAATCGAGGATCGCGCCACGAGCAGAAAACTCGCCGTGTTCCATTACCTGGTCGACGCAGCGGTAGCCACTGGCTTCGAGTTCCTGCCTAAGCTGATGTAAGTCTTTGTTGTCGCCTTTTTTGATCAGCAAACTGTTGCTGTCTAAATACTGCTTTGGCGCTAAACGTTGCAATAAGGTGGTAACCGGCACTATCACTATGCCTTGCTGCATTCGTGATAATTGGTAAAGTGTTGCCAGTCGCTGGGAGATAATATCCTGATGCGGCGAAAAGCTGTCATAAGGTAAGGTTTCCCAGTCTGGAAACAGACAGATAGAAAGCGTGTTATTGTGACGTAAACTCAGCAATTCTTGCTCTAAACGCAGCGCTGAAGGGGTGTCATGAGTAATTAATAATATCGGGCGCTGTGCCTGCCTGGCCGCCTGATAAATGGCCAAGGTTGCACTGGAGCCGGGCAAGTTGAACCAGGATTTTTTATCGCTTGTTTTTCCTGAACTTTTCGTTAACACCGGGGTGAGAAGATAGTGTGGTTTACTCATGAAATTTATGTTTACTTATCTGTTTTTGTTGTTAAATGCTGAGCGCTAAAATTACAACGGGTATGATATCACGAGTGAAAGAGAAACTGGCTAATTGAGGAAAATTTTTATTTATCGTGTTTTTTATTAAATCGCAAGCGCGTTGCTAAATAACCGCGTATAATCACGGTTCTTTAATTCGTTTTTGCCAAAAGTTCTGGAGCCTTAAGTGACCAATAATGATGTGCTACGCCGCCTGCGTTATATCTTTAAATTAGCCGATAACAAGGTGGTTGGTATTTTTAAGCTTGCGGCGCATCAGGTAACAGCTGAGCAAGTACAGCACTGGTTATTAAAAGATGATGTTCCGGCGATGGTGCCACTGGCCGATAATGAACTGGCGAGTTTTCTTAACGGTTTTATTATTGAAAAGCGTGGTCGACAGGAAGGTGAATTGCCGGTTGCTGAAACACAGCTGACGAAAAACCTGATCTTGCTGAAATTAAAGATTGCCCTGAAATTGCAAAACGATGAAATAATTAACCTGCTTGGTAAAACTGGATTTACCGTAGGTAAGGCGGAGCTGACGGCTTTTTTCAGAAAACCGGAACATAAAAACTATCGCCATTGTAAATCACAGTTTTTACGTAATTTTTTAACCGCATTACAGCAAAAACATCGTGCCGAGCCACCAAACACTAAGCGGGAAAAACAGCCAAAAGACAAAGATAAAGCCAGAGCAACTGAAAAAACCTTATATGTTAACCCTAAGCTAAAACCTCAGGAAAAAGCACAGGAAAAATCGAGTACTCGCAAGGTGTTAAAGCTTAAACCGGAAGATATTTATAAAAATAGCTAACTTAAATCCCATACTTTTTTTGTGGATTATTGTCGTGCTTTGATCTAAATCAATAACACTGTTTTTGCCCAGGGTAAAATAACGGCAAGTTTGTTGGTAGATCTGGATTATGGCTGAAAAACCTGTCGTTTATTCGTGCTCCGGTTGTTCGAATGTTGCACGAATCGCGCATGATATCTCGTTAAATTTAGACAGTGAAGGCATTGCGGAAATGTCCTGTGTCTCCGGAGTCGTCGGCGATGTTGAGCCGATTAAAGCGATTGCGACCTCAGGTAGAAGCATTATTGCTATTGATGGCTGTCAGTTGCAGTGCACTAAAACTTGTCTGGATCTGGCTAAGGTTGAGATTTCACATTATTTTGTTATTACCGATTTAGGGATAGAAAAACGCGATAAGTGGCAAGATACCCTGATCGAAAACAGTAAGGCATTAATTTACATCTATCGAGAATTAGCGAAACAAGGCATTAGTTTTGCCGATTGATCGATAAGCTGTAGCCTTGTTATCATTTGCTGCAATTACCTGTTTCGTTAGCGTCGGCTGATATTTTTATTCATTTTTTATCTGCACTATCGCGTTTTATCACTATATTTCCTCGGTAAAATCAGTACTATAGATTTATCTATATTTCAATTGCTCCAGCCTTATGCAGCCGTTAACCCAGTCTTATTATCCGCTTTCTGGTGAAGTGATCACCTTAGTTCCTTTAGCCATTGAACATGAAAATGATCTGGTTAGTGCAGCCAATGATGGTGAATTATTTAAGCTCTGGTATACCAGTGTGCCGGATCGAGAAACCATTAAAGACTATTTGGATACAGCGTTAACTCAATTATCGGCAGGCAGCGCATTGCCTTATGCGGTGGTTGAAAATGCCGGTGGTAAGGTAATTGGCACTACCAGGTTATGCAATGCTGACATCAAACATCGACGCATCGAAATCGGCTATACCTGGTACGGAAAAAGCTATCAGCGCTCGGCGGTAAATACCGAAGCTAAATTATTGCTGTTAAGTCATGCCTTTGAACAGTTAAAAGTGATTGCGGTAGAATTTAGAACTCACTGGCATAACCTGGCATCGCGCGCAGCAATTGCCCGCTTAGGAGCAAAACAGGATGGCGTATTGCGCAACCATCGTCTTCATGCTGATGGCGTGTATCGAGATACTGTGGTGTTTTCTATCATTGAAAGCGAATGGCCTGTGGTGAAACAGTCATTACAATTTAAACAACAGCAGTATAAGTGTTTATAATAAATTGAGCTGAGCCTATGAAAGCATCAGGCATAGTCGTTAAAATTTTTCCAGATGATACTAAAGGTGCTAAGCATCAAAAATTTACCGTGAAATTAAAGAGCGGTAAAACCGTACTGGTGGTTCATAATATCGACATAGCGCCGAAGGTGCTGGGTTTAAAACTCGGTGATCACATTGAGTTTTACGGCCAGTATCAGTGGAACACGCAGGGCGGCATGGTGCATTGGACTCATCATGACCCGCATGCTCAGCATCTCAGCGGCTGGATCAAGCATAATGGCAGGTTTTATAGTTAAGGGATTAACCTGTAGTTAAGTCTTTTAGCTCTAGCCGTGAACATTTTGATTGCTCGCTATACTTATAGATAACTGTGTTATCTAATTTTTATGCATAACAGAAGAGAGGGATTATGCGATTTTTATCTCGTCGTTTGGTGATGCCAAATGATTTAAATTATGCCGATTCGTTATTTGGTGGTCGGGCATTGCAATGGATTGATGAAGAGGCGGCGATTTATGCCATTTGCCAGCTGGAAACTAACTGTTTGGTGACTAAGCACATAGGTGAGATCAGTTTTGAAGCGCCGGCGATGCAGGGAGATATTGTCGAATTTGGTTTGGAAACTAAAGAGGTCGGCCGCACCTCGATCACGGTTTCCTGTTTAGTGCGCAATAAAGTGACCAAGAAAACTATCTGTTTTGCCGATGATATCGTATTTGTTAAAGTCGATCCGAAAACTCGTAAAGCGGTTGCTCATGGTAAAACCAAAGAAATGCTGGTGCAGCAGACGATAGATGAAGTGAAAAGCTTAAACCTGAGTTAACTTTGTGATTTGCCGCGCCGCGGTACTATCTTTGGCATAACACACCTTGTTACATTATCTAAATATTTAAATTTGCCCTTAGTGTGTTAGTGATGTATAACACTATTATATTGAATTGATCTTAGGAAAGAGTAATGACAATACAATGGGATGCAGATAAGCCGATTTATTTGCAGTTATATCAGCAAGTGATTTCAAGGATTTTGGATGGCTATATTAAAGAGGGGGAAGCCCTGCCATCGGTGCGCAAACTCGCGGCACAATATCAATTGAATCCACTGACTATTTCAAAGGCGTATCAAATGTTGCAAGAAGAGCAAGTTGTCGATAAGCAACGGGGTAAGGGGCTGTTTGTTAAACAAGGAGTGCATCAGATGATGCTGGAGCGGGAACGTGAGGTATTTTTAACCCAGCAATGGCCGCAAATCGTCAAGCAAATTTCCCGATTGAATTTATCTTTGCAGCAGTTGCTGCCGACTGAAGGGGAGAAGCAATAATGTCTGCACTGATTGAAATTAGCAATTTAACCAAGCGCTATGGTGCAAAAGCCGTAGTGTCTGATGTTTCTTTATCTGTGATGCCAGGGCAAATTTTAGGCCTGGTTGGCCCTAATGGCGCAGGGAAAACCAGCTGCTTAAAGGCGCTATTAGGCTTAACCGATTTTGACGGTCAGGTTGATGTCTTGGGATTTAACCCAAAAGCGCAGCGCAGCCAGATGTTGCATGAAGTTGCCTATATCGCCGATGTTGCCGTACTGCCCAAATGGCTAACGGTCGCCCAGGCGCTTAGTTATATGGCAGGTGTTCATCCCAAGTTTAATTTAACTAAAGCCGAGGAATTTTTAGCAAAAACTAATATCGATAAAAAAGCTAAGGTCAAAGCGTTATCCAAAGGCATGGTTACTCAGTTGCATCTCGCCTTGATTTTAGCACTCGATGTTCAAGTACTAGTGCTGGATGAGCCAACATTAGGGCTGGATATTTTAACCCGGCGTGAATTTTATACCCGGCTGTTGGAAGAATTTTACAACGAACAAAAAGCCATCATAGTGACTACTCATCAGATTGAAGAAATCGAACATATTTTAACGGATGTCGCCTTTATCCAACAAGGGAAATTAGTGCTAACAGAAAGTACCGATAACATTCGTGAACGCTTTAAGTTAGTGGCAGTTAACGACCAGCAACTTGAGCAGGCGAATGCGTTGAAACCTTTATCTGCCAATAAGTTAATGGGGCTAACTACCATGTTGTTTGATAACGCACCAATCGCCGAGCTGAAAACCTTAGGGGAGCTTAAGGTGCCGAGCTTGGCGGACATTTTTGTCGGTGTGATGGCGAAGGAGGCATGCTAATGAATAGCTTATTACTTACCACCAGCATTAAAAAAGAATTATGGGAATATAAGAAAATGTTACTGTGGCTGCCGCTGATTATTATCAGTTTAGATATAGCCGCTCCGGTAATTAACTATTTGCTCTCGGATGCCAGTGAAAATTATTGGTTGATGAGGTTTGAGCGTTTGGCTTTGCAGAGTGAAAAGCCGGGATTTGCCACTATCTTTTTTCAAGGCACTTTTATGCTCTATATGCCGTTTATTACCATAGCAACCATAGTGCAGCTCTATTATTTTATCGCTTGTCTATATGATGAGCGGCGCGATATGTCGATTCTGTTTTGGCGTTCATTGCCGGTGCCTGATTCGTTAACTATTGCGGTCAAGCTTGTGGTGGGTGCGCTTGTCATCCCGGCTATTTTTATGCTGGCGGCCACCATTACCTTGGTAATCTTTTTACTGGCGTTTTTCGTATTATGTATTGTGTTGTTTAGTAGCTACGATTTATCCTTGTGGGGACTATGGGGGAACAGTGATATTTTCACTAATATTTTTAGTATCTGGATCAGTATTTTACCTCATGCTTTGTGGATGCTTCCTGTCTATGCCTGGTTAATGCTAGTGTCTATGTTTGCCAATAAAGCGCCGTTTCTCTGGGCTGTGCTGCCTGTGGTGATCATACTCTTGCTTGAAGCATTTTTAGTGAATTATTTTGACTTATCTCATTATTATGTTGTTGATCTACTAAGGAATTACTTTTCGCTTGCGCCAACATCATTTAGCTTACATGGTAGTAATATTCACCAGCTACCTTTTTCATTATTAGTGGATAATGTCAGTGTTGTTGCCTTAGCTGTCAGCGCCGGTTTGCTGTACCTGACTTACTGGTTGAGAGTCAATCGCAGTCATGATTAGTGCTTTGGCATAAAATTTATGCTGAAAATAGCAAGAGGGCATTTTGCCCTCTTGCTATTTATGATTAACGTTAGCGTTGCTCGGCAATTTCAATTAATACTTGTTCAAGTTCGTCTGCATGTTGTTCGATGTTGTCCAGCAGTGTCCAGTCAATATTGTCTAGTTGCTGCTCAAGTGTCATCATTTCCTGCTGTTTTTGAGCTATCAGCTGATCGTTGACATTGGCAAATTCTGTTAACTGTTGGGCAATATCTGACAAGTCATTCAGGCTGATGGATTTTTTATCATACTCTATACTGGCAAGCTCGAGTTTGCTAACTTCCTGCTCTATGCGATGGGCTTTTTGCTCTAATTGCGCTGAGATTTGCTCAATTTTATCCTGATATTGTTCAAATTCTGTTTCTACTGTCGTTAGCTTGCTTTGAATCGCTTTAACTCGCGCTTGTTGCTCAGGGCTTAAATCGCTTAGCCGGAAGCTTTTACCATTGACATGGTAGTAAGGATTTTCATCGTTGAGCATTGAATGAATAACGATATTATCTTTGTCAGAATAAGCGTGATTGTCGTTGGCCTGAACATTTTGAGCGCTTAACGCGAACAGAGCAACAAAGCTCAGTGAACTTACTGCCGATAATGCCATTTTAGTGAGAGTGAGTTGCTTCATAAAAAGCTCCAAATTAATAAGCAATAGTTGGTTATTAATTAGGTCGAGCTTAGTTGTGAAAAAGTTTAATTAAATAATTTTATTTTTAGCTATGTTCCCGATAGGTATTGCTGATAGCCTTTGACGCCGAAGTAGCGGATGGATTTTTTCACTTGTACTTTTTTGGCGATTAGCAGTTCACCGCAATAAATTTTTACTACCTGCTTATCGCCGTTGCTGTCGGTCTCATATTGATGTTCAGGGTTTAGCCTTAAGTCATCAAATTCTGTTTTCATGATCAGTTTCACAAATAACCCGTTATTCGCTCAGAGTTAGAGTTTATTGATTTCTTGTTGAACCTGGTAGCCTTGGTCGGTAACGATTTTTTCCAGTACTTGGACTCTTTCTTCCAAACTGGCGACTTGTTTTTTTAAAGTGATATTTTGCTCTGTGGTTTTAGAGTTTTGATCCATGGTTTTTGTTTTAAACTCCAGATGTTTTTTGTACATGTCGTACAACACACCAAAACCAACGGAAATCAGTACAATCAACACCACCATAGTTGTGCCTGTCATAGCGGACTCCTATTTTATTAAGCTGGCCAGTTCTTTTTCAGCCAAGTGTTTATCCATAGTGGAGCGTAATAGTTTATAGAGCAAAATGGAACCGTCAATTTCTTCTTTGCGGTTGGTTAAGCTTTCAATGTTTAACCCTAATGGCAAATCATAAGGCAGTACTGCATCGAGAATTTGCCGTAAACTATTGGCGCAAATTCTAATCGACTCATACAAGGGTTTTTCGGCATTAAGAATGCGCAAGCTGGTGGCTTCAGGCACGCTAACGCCGAGCCACTCGATAAATTCCAGGGTTTTTTCACTGCCGCAAGGTGAAAAGGTCAGCAGAAAACGCTGTGGTTTGATATTTTGCTGCTTACATTCAATCGCATAGCGAGTCAGCATATCAATAGTGGCTTGAGGATCATAGATCGCCTGTGAGATAAAAAAGTTACAGCCCTGCTGGTATTTTTCAATTAGCCTTTGGTGCTCGTTACCTTTTACTGCATGACGCTCTGCAATAGTGACGCCACCGATAAAAAAGTCATGCTGATTATTGACTAAGGTTTGGTAAGCATCGGCGAGTGGCAGCGAAATTTGATTGGTTTTCGATGGGCTGCCGACTAATACCAAATCTCTGACGCCATAGTCACTCCATGCCTCGTTTGCCCATTGTTCAAACGCTTCAACATTTGATTGCACTACGCTTTTATAAGTGATCACCGGGCGTGACGATTTTTGATTCAACAGTGCGGAATAATGGCGAGGATCGTGAGTCGACTTAAATGGAAACGGTCGAGGTTTATTGGTGCGCGAGTCTTCATCTTGAATGTCGTAAACAATTAAGCCATCAAAATCGATGTCACTGACCCTGTCCAGTAATTTTCCGGCAATGTTTTCTACCTGCTCAAATGGGGTATCACTTTTCGGCGGGGTCGTGCCGATAAAATAAACGCCACGATTAATATCATTATACCTTGCTCTTAACTCAGATCCGTTTTCCACTGTGCTGCATTCTATCTCTAATCAAAGTGAAGAATATGATAACGGTTTTTATTTGAAAAATCTTTGTTGGCGCTATGACAAAAAGTGATTAATTATCTCTTTTTCTTGAAATGTGAAGTTAACGGCATTATTTCTATTATTAATGGTTAATAATCAATGTAATGGCGCCAATAATGCACAATTTAATCTTTAGATGTTTATGCTTTTTTAGCTGCCTGCTGTTATTAAATCCATCTTCTGTCCAGCCGTTACAGCGGGTTATCAATCAGAAAGTAGTGATTGAAAATCCAGTGCTGATGGATGAAGCCTTGCCCATTAATCTATTAGCTGATGTAACACCAGATGTTAAAGCGGCTAAACAGGGATGGACATTTACTCTCTTTATAGAAAATGTCTGGAGCCATACTAAAGTGCAAGTTAGCATGGTTTGCCTGCTATTTTCGTTACTGCTTGTTCATTTTTCCTTAGTGGCGAGATTACTGCAATTTCGCCGGATAAGGTTTTTAAAACCTCGCTTATTTGCCCGTACTGAGATCTTTGTCTGTTGATGGTTGTCATTAATTTTTGATTTTTAACAATTATCAACGGAGACAAAATGGAAAATTATTATCAAGTGCTATTGGCTTTATTGCCATGGTGCGTATTTATTGCGATGGCGATATTAGCTAAAACGTTACTGCGCTTGGCTAAGAAACGTAAAAACATTGCTATGGCATTTGGCGTGTTAGTGCAGATGTTGTTACCTGATCCGCAAGTACAAAAGACGATAGAAACTATTGTCGTGCAAAAACGTAAAGTTGATGGTTCAGAACAAGGGGAGTCGGGGGATGATATTGATTAGTCTGTTTTATTTATTGCCGCTAAGATATCATCTTTATTTTTTAACAATTTAATGTCATTAAATAACTGTTCTGCCTGTGGGTACTGTAATTTTAAATAACGTATCCACTGTTTTAAGCGACTGGAAAAATAGAAGCTTTTATCACCCTGGAGTTCTAATTTGGCATAGCGCTTTAGCTGTTGGCACAGCTCAGGCCAGGGCATTTTTTCTCCCAAACCTTTGACGACATTTGCCAAGTTTGGCATCGCCAATGCGCCACGGCCTAGCATCAGGTTTTGAGTTTTTGCCTCATGCATGCAACGTTGGGCATCGCCGTGATCCCAGATTTCACCATTGGCACAAAGCTCAATCGGATATTTCTCGCTGATTTCACCAATATGGTGCCAGTAGGCAGGAGGATTATAACCATCGCGCTTGGTACGGGCATGTATGGTAAGAAAGTTGGCATTAGCGCTGACAATGGCACTGACCACTTCATCAAATAAGGAGGTATCGTCAAAGCCTAAACGGATCTTTACCGATAGTGTTTGTTCGGCGGAAATCGATTCCCTGACGTTAGTGACAATTTGATAGATGGTTTGGGGTGATTTTAATAATACTGCGCCACCTTTACTTTTATTGACGGTTTTTGCCGGACAACCAAAGTTCAAGTCGACGCCATGAGAACCTAGTTCGATAGCCCTGACTGCATTTTCTGCCATCCATTGTGGATCTTGTCCTAATAATTGCGTTCTGACAGGTGTTTGGTTTGTAGTCATGCCATTATTTAATAATTCAGGGCAAATTTTATAGAACACTTTCTTTGGCACTAAGGTATTAACTACCCGAACAAACTCGGTAATACATAAATCATAGCGATTGAGCGAAGTCAGCATTTCGCGCATTAAAACATCGGCCACGCCTTCCATAGGGGCGAGGATAACTTTATTTGCTTGATTTTTCATGTAATTACCGAGCTATAACTATTAGACATTTAGCGCAACATCACCTAGAGTTTTATTTGGAAAATAACTTGGCTGAAATTTATTTCTAAATATCAGGTCTTGTTAGATTAGTAGTAGTTAACCGATGTTATATCGCTATTGAATGGCAAGATATAGTGTCTATGTTTTAAAAATAAAGGAAAATAATATGAATATAATTAAAAAATCTACTCTGGCCTTGCTATTGGGGACATTTACATTGGC
>CAZUHQ010000008.1:30569-34470 GCA_964620605.1 uncultured Thalassotalea sp. | reverse complement strand
GCATCTTTAGCGAGTTTGCCAGCAAAAGCCGAATCAAACCCGTTTGAAGCGCGAGGTATTGTCAGTATTGCAGCAGATGATGGCAAGGACGCAAAATGTGGTGAAGGAAAAGAAGCGAAAAAAGGTAAATGCGGCGAAGGAAAAAAAGCGAAAAAAGGTAAATGCGGTGAAGGCAAGTGTGGCGAAAACCGTAAAGCGCATAAGGGAAAATGTGGTGAAGGTAAAGCCGAGCACAAAGGCAAATGCGGTGAAGGCAAGAAAGAAAAATCTAAAAAATGCGGTGGTTAATTAAGTATTAATTAATACTCGCGAGAAAAAGCCACTAATTTCCTAAAAGTGGCTTTTTTTTGAGTCTTATTTAGCAAATAATTGCGGTGACACTAATCCATAAGCCAGATCATCATGGCGCTGCTTATTAAGTACCGTATGTGATTTAAAATAACCTTCACGTTCCATGCCGATTTTTTCCATGACTTTCCAGCTCGCGATATTTTCCGCGTAGCAATGGGCTTCTATTTTCGCAACTTCGAGCTGGTCAAATAGGAAATCAACTAACGCTTTAGCTGCTTCCACCATATAGCCATGTCCTTGATGTTCTTGTAGCAATAAATAACCGATTTCGGCACGTTCTGCTTCAATATCGATTAGGCGAAAACCAATGCTGCCGATAAAGTCATTGCTTGTTTTGGTTAAAATTTTAAAGGTCAGCCAGTGAGCCTGATCACCATCCCAGGGGCGAGTACGCTCATCAAACTTTGCCTTAATTGCTTCTGGCGGCAGAATTGGCCCGATATACTGCATTAAGTCTTTATCGCTTTGCAGGCGGTTAAATAGCGGGAAATCATCTGCTGTCATCAACGTAATTTGTAAATGCTCTGAGATTAATGACAGCGCACTGGTCAGCAAATTAGTTTTCATAGATCTCCTTGAAAATAGACGTTTTTATTATTATATCTTACCTCAATAGTCATTTAATTGGATAGCTTATTATGAGTAAAACTGTAGTGATCACCGGTGCTAACCGGGGAATAGGACTGGCACTGAGTAAAATATTTTCATCTCAAGGAGCACAAGTGTTTGCCTTGTGTCGTCAGTCGTCAACCGAACTTGAGCAACTGGATGTGAAAATAGTCACCGGCGTTGATGTTGCCACCGATGCCGGTATTAACCAGATGCATGAGGCGTTAAAACAGACTGATATCGATGTTTTGATTTGTAATGCCGGTATTTTAAGGGATGAACAACTTGGGCAATTAAACCTAAATACCATACGTGAGCAGTTTGAAGTCAATGCTCTGGCACCGCTTAGAGTCGTTGATAGTTTATTGGCTCAGCTAAGTTCAGGTAGCAAAGTTGCGATGATAACCTCGCGCATGGGGTCGATTGCCGATAATGGCTCAGGTGGCCGTTACGGCTATCGGATGTCAAAAGCGGCGCTAAATGCCGCGGCAATGTCGCTTGCCAAAGATTTAGCCGGGCAAAATATTGCGGTCGGTATTTATCACCCAGGTTATGTGCAAACCGATATGGTGAATTTTGGCGGTGATATTTCATCGAATGAAGCTGCCACGCGAATTGCCAGTTTAATTGGCGAGTTATCTATGGCAGATAGTGGTGTGTTCCGCCATTCCAATGGCCAAGTATTACCTTGGTAAATCAATGGAAAACGCTAGTTTTTCAGTAAAGCAAATCCGTATTTGGCAAACGGTGCAGAAAATTCCTGCGGGTAAAGTTGCAACTTATGGGCAAATTGCCGATCTTGCTGGTTTACCCGGGCGTGCCCGTTTGGTAGGTAAGGCGCTAGGACAAGTGCCAAAGGGCGGCTGGCAAGGGCAAGCTGTGCCCTGGTATCGGGTAATTAACTCGCAGGGAAAAATTTCATTGCCAATCGGCAGTGAAGGTTTTGAGCGACAAAAACAGCTGTTGCAAGATGAGCAAGTGGTAGTGATAGGCGCCAGAGTCCGACTGAGTGAATTTCAGTGGCAGCCGGATCTGGCAGAATTGTTATTTCATCTTGATTATTAAACTTCGCGCTTATAACGACGAGGTACGTCCTCCGTCAACCGGCAGATTAATCCCTGTGATATAACCAGCGGCAGGGGAGGCTAAAAAAGCAGCCGCGGCGGCAAATTCTTCCGGCTTGGCAAAGCGGCGCATCGGAATGGTGTTTTTTTCATTTTCTGTTGCTTGCTCAATTGAGATATTATGTTTTTTCGCTTTACCGGCAATAATTGCATCTAAACGAGCGGTGGCTGTGGCACCTGGCAGCACGTTATTGACGGTAATGCCAAATTCCCCTAATTCATTCGCTAGCGTTTTTGCCCAGCTGGCAACCGCGCCACGTATTGTATTTGATACTCCTAAATTAGGTAGCGGTTGTTTGACTGAAGTAGAAATAACATTAATGATCCGGCCATAGCCTTGCGCTTTCATAAAAGGTAACAGGGCTTGTACCAGATGATGGTTCGATACCAGGTGCAAATTAAAGGCATCGATAAAGCTTTGGCTATCGGCACTATTTGCCGGGCCAGGTGCCGGACCGCCGGTATTATTTATTAGTATTTCGAAACCTTTGTTCTCGCTTACTGCATTATTGATCACTTCCTTGACTTGCTCAGGCTGGCTAAAATCAGCGACTAATATTTTATGTTGCTGACTTTTACAGGTATCTAGCTCAGTTAATACTTGATTAAGGGATGCCTGATTGCGGGAAAATAAGGTGACGTTAGCGCCAAGCGATGCCAGTTCGACCGCACAGGCCTTACCTATGCCTTGACTGCTGCCACAAACTAAAGCGTTTTTGTTGGTTAAATCGATATTCATAATAATTTTTAGTTGTTATTAAAATTTAGCTAAACAGATTTAAGCATATCTCTTGCGCAAAAGTCAGTAGCATCTTAGTTTAATTTAGTAAAATTAATTTTGACGCATGTCAGATTGGGCTGGTAAGCTCAGCATTAGTTATCTTTTTCTCGAGGATTTTTTATGGATGGCGTCACTATTTCGGGTCAGGGGCCGGCGGTCATATTACTGCATAGTTCGCTTAGCAGTGCCAAACAATGGCAAAACCTGACGAAGACTTTATCCGCACAGTTTACCTGCATTAATATTGATTTACTCGGTTATGGCAAAGCGCCTTCTGTGACTGATATCAAGGGCTATAGCTTTGCAACTGAAATTACGCGAATTGAGCAAATACTTGTTGATGCGAACATTACCGGGCCTTATCATCTGATTGGTCATTCCTGTGGCGGCGCTATAGCGCTAAAAATGGCCTTGGAAATGGCGCAGCAAAATATGGCTAACCTCTTGAGTGTCACCTTGTTTGAGCCGGTAGCATTTCACTTATTGGAACAACAGAATAATCATGCCGTGAAACTATTTGCGAATAAGCTCAGGCGGGAAAGCAACCTTGATGCTGCCAGAGATTTTGTTAATTACTGGAACGGAGAGGGCTATTTTCAGCAATTGCCACAAGTAGTACAAACTCAAATGGCAATGGGCATGGATAAAGTCAATTTAGACTTTAACGGGATTTTTGCCGAGCAATATAGTTTAGCTGACCTGCGTGCGCTGAGTTGTCCGGTATTATTAATGTTGGGTAAGTACACCAGTGCAGAGAGTCAGCAGTTAAGCAAGGCGATTGGTGATGCGATCTCTCATTGCCAGTTGGTTAGGATAGATTCAGGTCATATGGCGCCGCTGAGTCATCCTCAGCTGGTGGAGCCGGTGATTGTCGATTTTCTGATTAAGCAGTGTGAATAGCTAAGTGGCGAGATACTTGTCACTCCTTTGCATATG
Source organism: uncultured Thalassotalea sp. (assembly GCA_964620605.1). Lineage (GTDB taxonomy): Bacteria > Pseudomonadota > Gammaproteobacteria > Enterobacterales > Alteromonadaceae > Thalassotalea_E. The sequence continues at coordinate 30,669 of CAZUHQ010000008.1, read as the reverse complement.
AACCCGCGCTATTGCTTACATGGAGGTAAGTACTTAGTTTTTGTCGGGAACAAAAAACTGACCGTACATCCTGTACATCGTCACTCTTTTTCATCCATGC
>CAZUHQ010000008.1:1967-30469 GCA_964620605.1 uncultured Thalassotalea sp. | reverse complement strand
AACCGTGACATACCGTACATCCTGTACATCGTCACTCTTTTTCATCCATGCAACCGTGACATACCGTACATCCTGTACATCGTCACTCTTTTTCATCCATGCAACCATGACATACCGTACATCCTGTACATAAAAAGCCCAGCGCTAGGCTGGGCAAAAAACATAGGGAGAAACATGTTGTCAGAGAGTTTATTTGTCCTTGTCGTTTAATAAACTTTTACCATTGATAGCTATTTTTCTTGGTTTTAATGCTTCAGGTATTTCTCTTTCTAAATCAACATGTAGCAAACCATTTTCCATAAAGGCACCGATGACTTTAACATGGTCGCCTAGTTGAAACTTACGTTCAAAGTTACGTTCGGCAATGCCTTGATGGAGGAATTTTCTGTTGGCTTTATCATTCGCAGCTGCTTTAGTGCCAGTGATAATTAAGTTGTTTTGTTTCGATTCGATTTCCAGCTCTGATTCGGCAAATCCGGCAACTGCCATAGTGATGCGATATTGGTCTTCTGCCAGTAACTCAATGTTATATGGAGGATAAGAGGATTGTTTGTCGGCACGGGAGGCTTTGTCGATTAATCCTGCTAAGTGATCGAAACCGATAAATGAACGATAAAGTGGGCTAAAATCTGTGGTAGTACGCATAATTCATATCCTATTTAGTTAGCAATATGCTGTTAACTTGTTTCTTAAATAATGCTTTGGAGTCCAACAAAAGTTGCGATCCGGCAATTGCGTAATAAGAAACAATTGAATGTGCCTTTCATTAAGAACAGGCGGTTAAACTGTAGTCCCATCAGGCGACTACAGTTTAATAAGTAAGGATAGGCTTTTTGCTTTTCAAGCCGTTAAGCTAAAAAATTGACAATTGTTTTTTAACTGTTTGAAAATAAAGAGAAATAAATTTTTAATTTTTTTCGGTATCGCTAGCCTGGTCAACAGTATCTGCTGGCGTTTCACTGAATTGCTGGTTTAACGCTGCTAACGCCTGTTGGTAATCCGGATGGCTTGAGATATTGGCGACCAGCTCTTTATAGGCGATTTTTCCTTGCTTATCGATAATAAATATCGCTCGGGTTAGTAAGCCCATATCTTTAATCAACAAGCCATAGTGAGCGCCAAAGTCGCGCCAGACGCTATCGGATAATACTTTGAGCTTGTCGATTTTCTCCGTCTTGCAAAAACGTTTTTGAGCAAACGGTAAATCATTACTGATGGTCAACATCACTACATCTTCAGGCAGGTTCGATACTTCTTCATTAAAACGTTTGGTTTGCAGTGAACAAACGCCGGTATCTAAGCTTGGCACTACGGAAATTAAAATGGTTTTGTCAGCAAAGTCGTTTAGGGTTATCGGGGCGAAATTGCTATCAACCACTTTAAAATTTGGTGCTTTCTCACCAACGGCAACTTGCTGGCCGAGCAAAACCACAAATTTATCGCCTGCTTTTACCAGGTTTGTATGCTCTGGCAAATTTTCAGTAAATGGGGTGTTGGCAAATGCACTGGTGCAAGTCATCAGGCTAAATGCGGCAGGTAAAATAATTTTTTTAATATTCATAAGGATTCAATCGAGTTGAGCGAGTATGGCTAAAAGCTTAACGCTGGCAAAAAAAAATAGCTAACAAATAGTGTTTTTTTTGATCTTTATCTATTGTTAGGGTAAGGAAAACTTTATTATATATCACACTATTAGTGTGTAATACCGTTAAACAACTAAAAGAGAAACTATGTCTACACCCTTATTAATTTGTGATGATTCCAATATGGCACGCAAACAGGTGGCTAAGTCATTGCCTGAGGGATGGCAAGTGGATATTAGTTTTGCCACCAATGGTGTCGAGGCGATAGAGCTGATCAAGGCGGGCAAAGGAGATGTATTATTACTTGATTTAAATATGCCGGAGATGGATGGCTATCAGGTACTCGATGCCATAGTAAAACAAGACTTGCCAACTATGGTGATCGTCATTTCAGGTGATATTCAGCCAGAGGCCCACCAACGTGTGACAGGCATGGGAGCGCTGGACTTTATTAAAAAACCGGTTAATAAGGATAAGTTAACGGAAATCCTGCGTATTTACGGAATTTTTGCTCCGGAAGATGAAGTGGTGATGCCGGTAATTAATACCGCTATTGAGGAGAAAATTGCCTTAGCACCGTTAACTGAACCGGTAACTCTCGCAGAAGAAGTGAATTTGGATAAAAGTGAAGCGCCTGAGCTGCTAGCTGCCGATTTACGCGATTGTTATCAGGAAATTGCCAATGTTGCCATGGGACAGGCGGGAGATTTGCTGGCACGGTTATTAAATGTTTTTGTCGTCTTGCCTATTCCTAATGTTAATTTGATTGAAGTCAGCGAGTTAAGTATGGCGCTATCTGACGTTGAAACGCATGAAAGTACTTCAGGTGTTTGTCAGGGGTTTATTGGTGCGGGAATATCAGGTGAAGCGTTATTAATATTAAACGATTCAAGTTTTAACGATATTGCCAAGCTAATGAATTATCAGCTGGAGGTTGATCAACGGGCAGAACTTGAATTATTGATGGATATGGCAAATGTGCTGATTGGCGCCTGTTTAAAAGGGGTGTCAGAGCAGCTGGACATGTCGTTTAGTCAGGGTCATCCTGTGGTGCTCGGACAGCACAGGAAAATCTCGGAATTAATCGCTTCTAACTCGAGTAAGTGGAAACGCACTTTGGCGATCGAGATCAGCTATAGCATTGAAAATTACCCGATAAAATGTGACTTATTACTGCTATTTACTGAAGAGTCGATGAACACCTTAAATAATAAAATTGCTTACCTGCTGGATTAATTATGTCGTTAGAAACAGAGCAAATTAATGAACTACACTGGTTGATGGAAATGCTGCACACCATCGATGTTGGCCTGGTGGTGCTTGATCGTCAGTACAAGATCCAGATCTGGAACGGTTTTATGGAAAACCACAGTGGGTTATTACCAAGAGAAGTCAAAGGTAAAGTCATTTTTGATTTATTTAATGAAATCCCGAAAGAGTGGTTTATTCGTAAATCGGAAGCAGTGTTTATGCTAAAAAACAAGGCGTTTACTATCTGGGAGCAGCGGCCTTATCTGTTTAAGTTTCTGAACTATCGGCCGATCACCGGCACCGCCGATTACATGTACCAAAATACTACCTTTATTCCGTTAATGTCAGCCAGTGGTGAAGTCACTCATTTATGCCTGATTGTTTACGATGTTACCGATAATGCCATTCATAAAAAGAATCTCGAGCAGGCGAATCAGGAGTTATCGATTTTAAGTCAAACCGATGGTTTAACTAAACTCTTTAATCGTTCTCACTGGGAGCGTTGTCTTGAGGCAGAATATAAGCGCTGGACGCGCAGTAATAACGCCAGCTGTTTGGTGATGATAGATATAGATCACTTTAAAAAAGTTAATGACAGTTACGGTCATTTAGTTGGCGATGAAGTGATCAGGCACTTGGCTCAGTTGATTCAACGTCATGTTAGAGAAACCGATGTTTCTGGTCGCTATGGCGGTGAGGAATTTGCAATTTTGCTCTCTGATACTACTAGCGATAATGCGATGGTATTTGCAGAACGATTACGCAAGGAAGTGCAAGAAAGCATTGTAAAATATAATGATATCGATATTCACTATACCATTAGTTTAGGGCTTGCTGAAATCAACCCCAGCATCGAAAATCACGAAGCCTGGATTGAATGTGCCGATGCCGCCTTATATCGTTCAAAAGAAAATGGTCGCAACCAGATCACTTGCCATCTTAAATAATCAACTTTAAGTTTGCTAAAAGCGATAGTTCATCTCTGTTAGCCATTGCCTGCCAGCAAATGGGTAATCATCGGGTATTGAAGCGCTACTTGGGTGTTTTGCTGATTTCTCATTCGTTAAATTATTAATCGTTAATGCCAGGGATAATGGCAAACTCGCCAATTGGTATTGTAAGCGAGAGCTCAGCCTGCCACTCTGCTTCCTCGATAACAGTGACGGTAGCAGGCGCTTTATCCAGTTTGCGGGTATAGCCGGTTGCCGCCGTTACTACCTGTATCTGGCTAAGTTCCTGCAAGGACAATGTATAGAGCTGTTCGATGGAGTCAAATTGGTCAGCGAATGCGGCACCGGATAATAAAAATAGCCAGGCAGTACTAGAGCGGCGGTGAACGTTGACCATATAATGTTAACTTTAACTAAGCGATTGATTTCTGAGTAATTGAATTATAGCGTAATAACAATTTATTACCTATGTTGTTTTCCTGACAACAGCTCTGTTGCGTTATTTCAAACGCTTGTTTAAACTGTCTGTGTTAATTAGCGGCTTACCAGGGTTGTATTAGAATGAGCACCAAAAATAAAATACTCGATGCAGCGGAAAATCTATTTGCCGATAAAGGCTTTAATGGCACCTCATTACGTGAGATCACTAGCCTGGCGGATGTTAATCTGGCCGCGGTTAATTATCATTTTGGCTCGAAAAAAGAACTGATCAAGGCGGTAATGTCGCGCTATATGAACGAGCTGGCACCGCGTCTGGAAGCTTCGTTATCCGTGATTTGTCAGCAAAGTGAACCGGCAAATCTTGTTGAGGTATTTTCTGCGTTTGTTGAGCCACTGTTAGCGTTAAATGTTTTTAAAGAAAACGGCACCAGTAACTTTCTGCAATTATTAGGTCGCGGTTATACCGATAGTCAGGGATTTCTGCGCTGGTTTTTAACCACACAATATCCCGGGGTGATAGAAAATTTTGTCACCGCAGTGCAGCGCGCGTATCCTGAACTCAGCGCGGAAGATATTTTCTGGCGTTTGCATTTTACTATGGGCACTGTGGTGTTTACCATGTCATCCAGTGATGCCTTGATGGATATTGCGCAAAATGATTTTGCCCAGAATGTCGCGATTGAAGATGTCATCCAAAAAGTGATCCCTTTTGTTGCCGCTGGTGTTGGTGCGCCATTGATTCATTAGAATATTCAGCTTCTTGCTTTGTAATTTGCCGTTAATTGGTTACAGTAGTGCCAAATAATAAATCTATGCGATATATGCGGTAATTATGGGCCCTATCATGATGGACGTGGCTGGCACGTCCTTGTCAGCAGAAGACAAAGAAATACTTCAACATCCCCTGGTTGGTGGATTAATTTTATTTACCCGCAATTTTCACTCGCCCGAGCAAATCACAGATTTAGTTACTAGCATTCGCCAGGCGGCAAACAAGCCTTTGCTGATCGCTGTTGACCATGAAGGTGGCCGGGTACAAAGGTTTCGCGAAGGTTTTAGTCAGATCCCGGCGATGGGGGATTTATATCCGGCGGCGAAAGAAAATATTGAAGCTGCAACTAAGCTTGCCTATCAATGTGGCGCCTTGATGGCACTTGAAGTGCAGGCAGTGGGCATTGATATTAGCTTTGCCCCTGTATTGGATGTTAACGGCATCAGTGAAGTGATAGGGCTGCGCAGTTTTCACAGCGACCCTCAGTTAGTGATCCCTCTGGCACAAGCTTTTATCAACGGCATGCATTCTGTTGGGATGAAAGCAACCGGTAAACATTTTCCAGGGCACGGCAGCGTTAAAGTGGATTCTCACATTGATTTACCAGTCGATGCCCGTAGTTTGACTGAGATTAAACAGTTAGATCTTCAGCCTTTTCAGGCATTAATTGCCAGTAATCATCTCGATGCACTGATGCCGGCGCATGTCATTTATCCGGATGTCGACAATAAATCTGTCGGTTTTTCCCGCACTTGGTTACAGGATATTTTACGCACACAACTGAAATTTAACGGCGTGATTTTTAGTGACGATCTCTCGATGGAAGCAGCGTCTTCGATTGGTGGTTATATTGAGCGCAGCGAGGCGGCGCAGCAAGCGGGCTGTGATATGTTGCTGTTGTGTAATAACCGTGATGCCTGCATTGAAGTGCTGGACTCGGCAAACCTGGCAGCTGAGCGCGTCAGTAGTGAGCGAATCGCACAGATGCTAAAAGGCCAAAGCCTGTCATGGCAGCAAATGCAGCAAAGTGATTTATGGCAGCAGTTAACGACTAATGTTTCACTGTCGTTTTCGTAATCAACAGGGGATAAGATGAAAACCAAATCTTTGCTGATTATTGCTGCGCCTTTAACGGCCTGGCTGAGCTTTTTAGCGTTAACCTTTGCTGGCTTACCTGACAAACCGGCGATTGCTGCAGCCATTACTTTACTGACAGTGATCTGGTGGGTAACCGAAGCTATCCCTATTCCAGCAACCTCATTAGTGCCGTTCGTTCTTTTGCCGCTGTTTGGCATTGCCAACCATAAAACAGTCGCTTCATCACTGGGCAGCCATGTGATTTTATTGTTGATGGGCGCTTTTATGCTCTCGAAGGCGATTGAGAAAAGCGGCACCCATGAAAGGCTTGCGGTCTATATGGTGAAAATTATCGGCGTCAGCAGTGCGCGGCGTCTGGTGTTGGGCTTTATGCTCGCCGCCGGTATTTTAAGCATGTGGATCTCCAATACCGCGACTACCTTGATCATGCTGCCGATTGCCCTGGCAGTATTGGCACATGTCGATAATCCACGATTAACAACTGCGCTGATCTTAGGTATTGCCTATGCTGCCAGTGTTGGCGGTATAGGCACCCCGATCGGCACACCACCAAATGTTATTTTTATCGGAATTTATGAAGAGCATACTGGCAAAGAATTTGGCTTTTTATCCTGGATGAAAGTAGGTGTGCCTGTGGTACTGGCTGCCTTGCCGATAATGGCGCTGTGGTTGACCCGCAATATCAAATTAGAGCAGCAGATTGTCTTGCCGGAACTCGGGCAATGGCGCGCCGAGGAAAAACGCACACTTTGGGTCTTCGCTTTAACGGCGTTATGCTGGATCACCAGAAAAGAGCCATTCGGCGGCTGGAGCCAATTGCTGGATATGCCACTGGCCGGTGACAGCACTATTGCGCTATTTGCCGTAGTGGTGATGTTTCTGGTGCCAAACGGCAAGGGCAGCCGGTTACTTGATTGGGACAGCGCAAAAGAGATCCCCTGGGGCATGTTGTTATTGTTTGCCGGCGGTATCGCGATTGCCAAAGGCTTTGTCGCTTCCGGCTTAAGCGATATTTTAGGTAACTGGTTAACTTCGCTTGCTAGCCTGCCGGCAATTTTAACGATCCTGACCATTTGCTTATTTGTCACTTATTTAACCGAAATTACCAGTAATACCGCGACCGCGACCTTGCTGATGCCGATCCTGGCGGTGGCGGCTATTTCCTCAGGTTATGAGCCGACAGTGTTTATGATCCCGGCGGCGATGTGCGCGAGCTGTGCCTTTATGCTGCCGGTGGCGACAGCGCCGAATGCCATCGCGTTTGGTACTGGTAAAGTGACGATTGCGCAAATGGTCAAGGAAGGGGCGATTTTAAGTTTTAGCGTGTCAATTCTGATCGGGTTGATCACCTATTGGTTATTAGTAGGATAAAAAAATGCCTTAGCAAATGCTAAGGCGAGAACAGGGTTTTAGAGCAAGCCCTAATATCATCTAGAGATCATTTAATTAATAAATCGGCTGGTTGCGAGCAATTAATTAAGTAGCAATAGAGTAAGTTAAATAGATGACAGTTTTATGACCAAGCAAGCAAAAAAACAGTTAACGGCCAAGAAAAAACTGCAGCATTTCTATATTGCTGAGGAGCAGTCGATTTATCTGCTCAGTCATAAAGATGCCACTAAATTAAAGCAATGGGTTGAGCTTTGTAAACAGCAACTTAGTTTGCTTGGCTATCAAGATATTGCCTTGATTGGCAAAGGAGCGTTTGGTTTTGTTTTTGCCGGTAGTGACGAGCACGGACAAGATCACGTTTTTAAATTTTCCAGGATTAATCTGCCGCAACACGTTCAGGATCGTTTGGCGGAAGAGGCAGAAATTCAAGCGCAGCTCAGTCACAGCCGTATCCCTAAAATTTTTGAATATTATAAGATCAAGCGCCAGTCGATCGTTCATATGCAACGGGCACCCGGTATTGATCTGGAACGTTATTCCCATTTGCATGGCCCGTTACCGCCTGAGCTGATTATGAAGATCACCTTGCAGCTCGCCGATATATTGCTGTATCTACGTAATGTTAAGCAGCACCTTAAGGGTAAACCTTATGTTCATGGCGATATTAAACCGTCCAATGTCATCTATGATGAGCAAAGCGGCAAGGTTTATCTGGTGGATTGGGGCTCAGCGGTCACGGCCCAGCTCGATATTTACGGCCAGACGACTGCAAATAATATTATGGATTTAATGAGCAGCGATCTACAAAATTCCAATGCCAGGTTAGGGGATGTCTATTTTATTGGCCCGGAGCAGATCAGTGGCGCTATGTCTTCGCCGAGGTTTGATGAGCAAGGGCTGGCGGCGACTATCTATGCCCTGGCTTCTGGTCAGTCGTGCCGTTATGGGCATCAGGTGATCACACCAAATTCGCTTGGTTTGCCAAAAACCTTGGCGAGAATAATCACCGCCATGCTAAGTGATGATAAAGCCAAGCGTGATCAGGCGGGAGATTATCTATTTGCCCATCTTAAACTGTTAAAAAATACCGTGCTGGCGGCGCAGCCGACCTTGCCAAACATTCAGCCGTTAATTCCTGTGTGGTGTAAACCAAGTGAGCAGGAAATAGATACAGTAGTTTACGGTTCACGTAAGTCATTTTTACGGGAAGAAAGCGATCAGGGCGATCTTTCGGATATCGACGATGCCCAGCTGGAGAAATATTATAAAAACTATCTGATGGGGATGGGGGACACCGAAAAGGCGTTTATTGCCGCGGTCAGCCGTTTAGGTAATTTTCCCGTGGTTGGTGGGCTGGCGATCCGCTGGGAAAAAGACGGTGTTTATATTGATTCTAACTTAACCTTGTTTGATAGCGCGCTAAAAACTTCGTTTCAAAGCGCTGTCAATAATATGATCCGTCTGGCGCAGGGCATTTTTCGCGTTGGGGTATTTAAAAGCTGTTTGTTTAATGCCAGAAATACCCTGCATGTTGAACGGGAAAACAAGAAACAGCCGTTTGTTGCCGCCAAGGAGCAGTTTATTCCGTTTGAGATCAGTGATGTGCCGGACGTTGAGGACGTTACCCGGCTGCATTCCTATTTTGAAGATGGCAAAGATCCTGACGAATACTTGTATTTGCCGGATGAGATCATGGAAGTACTTGCCAGGCTTAACCTGATCCACCATACCGGCTGTATTATTTTTGAAGTTTTGCCGACCCATTTGAAAATTCACAGCTATTTAATGTTGCTAAATCACGATAAAGAGCAAGAATTTAGTCAGTGTCTGGCACAATTACTTAAGTTGTTGCCGACGATTAACGGCCGGGGCATTTCAGGCTTTATGAAACTGCCTTATAAAGACACTCGCTTTTTTGAGCATATTAGCTGTTTACCTGAGCAGTATTATCCGGCTAATCCGAAGCGAGGAGCAGAACTAGGAGGTTAACATGGAACAAAAACTAGGTGAAATGGCATGGCTCGACTTAACGGTGGAGCATGCCGAACAAGTGAAAGATTTTTATCAGGCGGTTGTTGGTTGGCAATCAGAAGCTGTTTCTATGGGGGACTATCAGGATTTTTCCATGGTAGCGCCTGAGTCAAAGCAGCCGGTGTCGGGGATCTGTCATGCCAGGGGCGGCAATGCAGATTTACCGCCGATGTGGCTACCGTATTTTCTCGTCGCTGATATCGAACAATCGGTTGCTCAGGTGCTCGCCCAAGGTGGGCAAATGCTCACAGAGATCAAAAGCTTTGGACAGGATAAGTATGCAGTAGTTAAAGATCCGGCCGGTGCTGCCTGTGCAATTTATCAAAAAGGATAACTATTTAGCTGATTGCTACTTTTGCCTGGCAAAGGTTTCATCGCAATCCAGCGGCCGTTGTGCCGCCTATTCGCAGTAATTTTTAGGAATATTACTTTTTATGATTGCTATGTTCCCGATAACTGTTGCTAGGTAAACGAACAAGACGCGCAAGTCCATCCATGGAAGCTCAACACCAGCATCCCTGCTGGTGATGCTTGTTTTTATCACCATAGCAACATCCTTATTTATCAATGGATTAGCTTAACAACCACAATTAAAAGGAACATAGCCTTTATGATAGATATTTATGCCGGTAAAACGGCGCTAAACACCATTAGGCAACAGGGTTTTAGCCAGGAGCTATTCACTGGATTTTTAGGCGCCAGTGGTGGCCCTAAGTGGTTTGTGCTGTATCAGCTTGACCGTTATTTATTTGGCGAGTTTTTTAGAAATCGCACTCAGAGCTTAAACTTGGTGGGATCAAGTGCTGGTGCATTTCGCGCCGCCTGTTTTGCGCAAAACGATCCGGTGGCGGCGATTGAACGTTTGGCCGAGCATTATTCGCATACCGTGTATTCGGCAAATGCCAGCGCGGATGAAATTTCAACTAAAGCAAAACAGCTGTTAGTGCAAGTGTTTGGCGAACATGGCGAGCAGCAGATCATTAATAATCCTGTGTTTAAAGCGCATTTTATCGTTGCCAAGGCGAACGGTTTAAGCGCCTGTGAAAACAAATGGCTGCAAGGTGCGGGCTTAGTCACTAGCTATGGCCTTAATCGGCTAAGCCGTAAATTATTACGTCGTCAGTATCAACGCTTTGTCTTTCAGCCACCGCAAAGCGATTTAGCTTTTAGCGATCCTAGTGGCTTTGCGACCGAGCATATCACTATGACCAGGGATAATGTCAGCCAGGCCTTGCTGGCGTCGGGTTCTATCCCATTGGTGATGCGCGGAGTGAAAAACATAGCTGGCGCGCCTGCTGGCATCTATCGCGATGGTGGCATTATTGATTATCACTTTGATCTCAATATTGATAATCCGGGCTTAGTATTATATCCGCATTTTAACGCGCGCCCCAAGGCTGGCTGGTTTGATAAAAATCTTAAGCGTGCTGTTACTGAGCAGCATTATGATAACGTGGTATTGGTCTGCCCGTCAGAAAAACTAGTCGCCTCTTTGCCTTATCACAAAATACCGGATCGCACAGACTTTACCGAAATGGACGCGCCAACCCGCATTGCCTACTGGCAGCAGGTGTTTGCGCAAACCGAGGTGATGGCGCAGCAGTTTGCCGAGTTTGTTGACATTCAGGCGATAGGGCGTATTAAGCCATTGGTTTTTCGTTAATCGTCATGATAGAAATTATCGATGTAAATCATGACGATTAACGCCATTGCTTGGCATAAACAGGCTTCGATAGAGGTGAGTAGCGAAATCGTCGGTCATGCTGGCAACATAATCGGCGATCACTCGGTAGCTGTTTAAGCCCTTGATTTGTGCGTGCTGGTAGGACAGCAGGGCATTTTTCGGTAATAATCTGTGCGGATCCGATGCTAAGGCTTCAAAGAGTTCCATGACAATTTGCTGACCGCGATATTCGTGATGCTGGATCTCCGTTCTTTTAATGACAAAATCAAAAACAAAACGCTTGAATATTTGCAGCACTTTTCGGGCGTTGGCTGGATGTTTGGCATTAAACCTTAATAACGGCTCGGCAAAATTTAGTTGTTGTTCGCTATTTAAATCCACCAGTACTATCGCGGTGATCAGGTAATTAACTAAACCGCCAATTGCTTCTTTTTGTTGGTAGGTTTTTTGGCTGAACAGTTGCTGGGATAAGTTTTCGCTAAGTTGTTGCAGCCAGGGATCATCTAATGCCTGCAACGGGGCGATGACATATTGCTCAAAGTCCTGTTGCTGTACTACGCCGGTGACTATCGCATCTTCCAGATCATGAATGCCATAGGCGATGTCATCAGCGAGCTCCATAATGGAACAATCTAATGACTTATATAAAGTTTTACCATGGGCGTTATCGAAAGACTCGCTTTGCTGAAATAGCTGATGATCGGCGTCAGTTAGTGGTGCCAGTACCCAGTCCAGGGTATGGATATCATCCTGAAACAGGCCTTTTGGCGGATGCCAGTCGGCGGCTTTAAGCTGACGAAAGTTATCCGGAATTTTAGTGGCATTGCCATTGGTTAATTTATCTAAGGTCTGCGGGTATTTGATCAAGCCTAATAAGGTGCGGCGCGCCAGATTCATGCCGTGATGCTCACTAAAAGGTTCGAGATAAGAGACAATGCGGAAGGTTTGGCCATTACCTTCGAAACCGCCATGATCTCTCATCATAAAATTAAGTGCCACTTCACCGCCATGGCCGAAAGGCGGGTGGCCGATATCATGGGCTAAACACAAAGATTCGATCAGGGTATCATCATCTGGAAACAGCTCTGAGCCTAGCTCTGGATATTTATTGCGTAATTGGGCACTGATCCCTGAGCCGATTTGCGCCGCTTCTAGTGAATGAGTGAGCCGGGTGCGATAAAAATCACTTTGACCGCTGCCCATGACTTGTGTTTTTGATTGCAGGCGGCGAAATGCTGCAGAATGTAAAATTCTTGCCCGGTCGCGCTGAAATGGACTGCGGTGATCGTCTTTACGTTGCACCAGTTTGGTTAATTGTCGCTGAGACCAGATGTCGCTCATAAATTCCCCAGTTATTATTTAGCATTCGATTTTATCGTGTTACTATGCCGCCAAGTGTTAATGGTGGTTGTAAGTACAAATAGCACTTTATCCAATTTATTTGTTGCTGTACAAGCTTTTATCTGTAGGCATATTAAAATGCAAATTAAAAAAATTTCCTGCCTGTTTTTATGCTTATTCATGTCGTTAGCCACTTATGCCGAAGATCGAGAAGGTGCGTTGGAAATGGTCGCCGGTCTTGCGAAAGCACCTTTTATTACCGATAACCAGGGTCATGGCATGCAAATGGATATTATTAAAGCAGCATTTGCACAGGATGAGATTGACGTTAAGTTTTTGCAGATGCCGTTAGGACGTAATATCACTGGCTTTCAACGGTTAAATGCCGATGGCGTAGCTACCTTGTCTCAGGATTATCAGCATCCGGCACTGCATTTATCTGAGCCTTATATCAGTTATCAAAATGTTGCGATCAGTTTGGCGGAAAATCAGCTGTCGATAGAAACCATCGCTGATCTTTCCGGTAAAAATGTCATTGCTTTTCAAAATGCTCGTAAATTTTTAGGCGATAGTTACGGTGAAGCTGTGGCTTATTTGCTAGATTACCGGGAATTACATGAGCAAGAGCAGCAAATTGACATGTTATTTTTGCGCCGCACCGAAGTGATCATTCTTGATATTAATATCTTTAAATATTTTGTTAAAAATCATCAGGGAGAGATGTTTGATAAGCCGACAACGGTTCATTATATTTTCAATCAGCGCAACTATGTTGCCGGTTTTCGCTCGCCGGAAATGCGCGATAAATTTAATCGTGGTATCAGACGTTTAAAAGAAGACGGTAGTTATCAGGAAATCTTAAATAACTACCTTGATTAAATCTAGCTAGCGCTATTTATTGGCGATAAAAATAGCACGTTTCGGCGCCGGATAACCTTCGATAGTTTTACTAGCATCGTTGGGATCGAGAAAATCCTGTAAGGATTCGGTATCAATCCACTCGGTTTTGCGCTGTTCTTCAAATGAAGTGATATCGGTATCAACCACCCGGATATTGCTAAAACCGCAACGGGCAAGCCAGGCACACATGGCGTCGCAACTTGGTAAAAACCAGACATTGCGCATTTTGGCGTAACGTTCGCCAGGCACTAATACGGTATTGACATCGCCGTCGACAATTAAGGTTTCCAGAACCAGTTCACCACCTTTGACCAGTTGTGCTTTAAGTTGGTAGAGAAAATCTATTGGCGAGCGCCTGTGGTAAAGTACGCCCATGGCAAACACGGTATCAAAGGTGGCTAACTCCGGCAAATCTTCAACCCCGAGCGGCAACAGGTTAACGGCGGCATCATTAATAAAATGCTGAATAGCGTTAAACTGAGTAAAAAAGAGTTGTGTCGGGTCGATACCGACGACAAATTTTGCGCCGTTACCGCGCATTCGCCACAGGTGATAGCCGCTGCCACAGCCAATATCCAGCACATACTTATCCTGTAAAGAGCTGATATGTGGCGTTAATCTATCCCACTTAAAGTCGGAGCGCCATTCAGTATCTATATGCAGGCCGTGAATGTGATAGGGGCCTTTACGCCAGGGTTTGAATTTTTTCAGCAGATTTTCAATGCGCTTATATTCGCCGCTGGTAATATCACTGGCCTGACCGACAATAACGCCATTGGTTAAGTCGATATTTGACGGCGTGGTTTTTGGTAAGGCCTCTAAGGTTTTTTGCCATTGAGCAAATTCACCATGGAGCTGATCTTTTTGCCATTTGGTTAACTGTGCTGGCAGGGTGTTTAACCAGCTAGCAAGACGGTTTTGAGCTATTTGCTGAAAAAATTTATTGAAATTCATTATTTAATCGCGATCAGTGAAAAGAAGTTAAAGCATTGAAACCATGGGGTAATATGGCTAAATCCTGCTTGCTTTAACCGGTCAATATGGCTCGATAGATTATCGGTACGCATCACATTTTCAAGAGCGGTACGCTTTTGCGCAATTTCTAATTCGCTATACCCATTAGCGCGTTTAAAGTCATGGTGTAAATCAATTAAAAGTTCATCACAGGTGTGATCTTCTGCGCTGATTTTTTCCGATAGCACTAAAATACCGCCAGGATTTAAGCCTTGAGCTATGTTATCCAACATGGTTTGCCTTTGCTCTGGCTCAACAAACTGCAAGGTGAAATTGAGTACCGCCATCGAGGCATTTGTCAGTTGAGTGTTAAGGATATTATCTTCGATAATCTCTACCGGAGTGTCGCCTTTAAACGCATTGATATGCATTTTACAGCGCTCGACCATGGCGGCAGAATTGTCTATGCCGATGATTTTGCAATTTTTTGCTGTGATCCCCTTGCGCATTGCCAGGGTGGCGGCGCCGAGTGAGCATCCTAAGTCATAAACCCGGCTGTTGTCGGTAACATATTGCTGACTTAAGCGGCCGATGGTTTCAATGATGGTGGTATAGCCGGGAACCGAGCGCGAGATCATGTCAGGAAATACTTCAACCACCTGGGCATCAAAGGCAAAGTCTTTAATTTTACTTTGTTTATTGGAAAAAATAATATCGGTTTCAGAACGTGGCATAAATAATTTTGTCTGACTTTAGCTATAAGTATTGGTATTTTAACTGAAAAGCTGTAGCTTATAAATTGTATTACTTAGAAAGTTAAATGCAGTTAGCGCAAGATACTGTAAAAATAATTATTAAATAGGGATAGAAATGCTGCAAAACCGCTTGAGGTCAATATTAATACCAGGTCTGGTGATGCTTGGCCTGCTGAACTGTGGCAATGTCGTGGCACAGGCAATATTTGATCCGCAGCGTCCACTAACTATCGCGGTTAACCAAACTTCCTACCCTTATCATTTTCAGAATAGCAACGGCGAAGCTGCTGGTATAATGGTGGACTTATGGCGCTTGTGGGCGAAAAAGCAGCAGGTTCAAGTTAGCTTTAAGGTATCAAACTGGCAGCAAACTATTGAGAAAGTGAAAAGTGGCGAGATCGATATCCATGCCGGTATGGAGCAGACGGCTGAGCGCAGTGAGTTTTTTAACTTTAGTGCGCCATTTTTTTTGCTCAATAATTATATACGTGTCCATAAAGATTTTCTCAATATCACCTCGGTTGAGCAATTACTGCCTTTTGCAATTGGCGTGGTTGCCGGCTCCAGCCATATCGAACAAATCACAGCTTTGCATCCGCAGCTGAAATTGAGGCAATATCCGAATCGCTTTGCCTTGTTTAATGCGGCGTTAGCCGGTGAAGTTAAGGCATTTTCCAATCTGGATAAATTATCGGATAATTATCCGCGTTATCAAGAATTACAATTGCAATTTCCTGCTTATAAGCAAGTACTGTTCACCAAGGGTGAATATGTGGCTGCGGTCAGTAAACATCAGCCTGATTTAATGAAATTTATCGCACAGGGCTTTGAAAAAATCAGTCAGCAGGAAAGAGCCGCGATTGAAAAAAAATGGCTTGGTGTCGCCAAAAAAAATGATGCCTTAACCTTAGTGTTTACCCCTGAACTGCCTCCTTATATGGCGATATCTCCGTCGGGTAAGCCACAAGGCTTGTTTATTGATATCTGGCGTTTATGGGCAGATACTATGGGGCTGGAGGTTGAATTTGTACCCCAGTCAATGAAAGATGCGATTGAGATCATCAACCAGGGTGGGGCAGATATCCATATCGCCTATCCGGAAAATACCTTGATGCAGGACAATTTACTGGCAGCGCAGCAAATTTATGCCGTCGCTTCGAATGTTTACCTGCCAAAACGCACCCCGAATATTCATCAGTTATCACAGCTTGCGGGTAAAAAGCTGGGGGTGATCACTGGCGCTCCTTATTTAGCATCGATTAGACAAAATTATCCGGACATTCAACTACGTACTTATCGTCATTATCAGGCTATGATTCAGGCGGCGGAGCTTGGTGAAATAGATGCCATGGTAGCGGCTGTTGAAAATATGCAAACTGAACTCGCGCTAACCAGTTTAACCGAGCATTATTATCACTTTGACC
Organism: uncultured Thalassotalea sp.; assembly: GCA_964620605.1. Classification (GTDB taxonomy): domain Bacteria; phylum Pseudomonadota; class Gammaproteobacteria; order Enterobacterales; family Alteromonadaceae; genus Thalassotalea_E. The sequence goes on along the minus strand of CAZUHQ010000008.1, from coordinate 13,893 downwards.
GCAGCCCCTTTACCATAGCGATTTATGCCTTAACCCAGAAAAACAATAATCGCTTGGCAGAAATTATTCGTGATGGTTTTAACTTGATGCCAGTGGAAAAATTGATCGAAATTGAAAAGCGTTGGCTATCTGAGCCCAGTGATGGCTACTATCAAATGAACGCGAACCAGGTGATGTTAACCGATAAGGAGCATGAATTTATTGCCCAGCATCCGGAGATTCATATCGGCGTTAATAAAGCGTGGCAGCCGGTGGAGTTTATTGATGCCAATGGGGTCCCGCAAGGCATTAACATAGATGTTAACCGTCTTATTGAACAGCGAACCGGGATAAAATTTTCCTATACCGCTTTTGATAGCTGGAATGAAATGTTTAGTGCCTTACAGGCGAGAAAAATCGATATTTTAGGCAGTGCAACACCGACAGAAGAACGAAAAAAATCACTACTGTTTAGTGACACATACTGGAATATGCCCTGGGTGGTGATACATCAGCGCCAGGAGGGAAAAATACCCAGTATTAAAGCGTTTTATGGTAAAGAACTGGCGATTATTCGCGGCTACCACTTAATCAATAAAATTCGCAAGGAACACCCGGCTATCCATTTGCGTTTAGTTGAAAATGATGATGAAGGTTTGTTAGCGGTACAAAAAGGTCTGGTGCAAGGACTGATTGAAAACATAGCGACGGCTTCAGAACTTATCAAGCGAGAAAGCCTGGTAACATTGAATATGTCTATGGTGGAAGAGTTTAGCGTTGATCAAAACAGTTATGCGATTCGCAAAGACTGGCCTGAGTTAAAAACCATTCTCGATAAAGCCTTACTCTCGATTACTGACACTGACCAACAGCAGGTTTATGAAAAATGGTTTGCCGTTAATTTAGCTACTGGGTTGGATAAAAGCACTGTGCTGAAATTATCCGGTCAGATAGGTATTATCATTTTAGTGATCATCATCATTATTATTATCTGGAATCGTCGGTTATCTCAGGAAATAAAAGCGAGAAAATCCCTGGAAGCCAAGATGAAACATATGGCGACTCATGACGAACTGACCGGCTTAGCCAACCGGGTGCTATTAAAAGATCGCATGGTGACCGCGATTAGTTTTCATCAACGGCAATCACTGATGTTGGCGGTATTATTTATTGATCTCGATGGTTTTAAAAATATTAATGATACCTACGGTCATGATGTCGGTGATGAACTGTTAGTGGAAGTTGCCAAACGCTTACAAAACTGCGTTAGAAAATCCGATACCATTGTTCGTTTTGGCGGCGATGAATTTGTCATGTTGCTCACCGGCTTACATAGCAGGGAAGAGGCGAGCTTTATTGCCGATAAAGTATTAAAACTGGTACAACAGCCGTTTGAATTATCTCAGGTTGAAGCGAAAGTTGGCTGCAGTATTGGCATTGCCATTTATCCTGACGATGGCACTAGTGAATCTGATCTGCTCAAAGAAGCGGATACCCTGATGTATAAGGTGAAAATGGCCGGTAAGAATCACTATAGTTTTAAGTAACCTGATATAGCTGCTAATTCAGAGGACGGGGTCAGGTTACTGGTGACATTCCCAAGCATTGCTATATAATGACGGCAATTTTTTATTCTACTTTTTAACTGTGCGTTTATTTGGCAGTTACTATCGAAATATCAAGGCAAAATTAGTATGCGAACGCTTTATTGTGGTGAGGTTAATGAATCTCATATTGGTCAGGAAGTCACTCTTTGTGGTTGGGTTAATCGCCGTCGTGATCTCGGTGCGGTGATCTTTTTAGATCTGCGTGATCGTGAAGGTTTAGTACAAGTGGTTTATGATCCTGATTTGCCACAAGTATTAGAAGTTGCCAACACCTTACGTAATGAATTTTGTGTTCAGGTTAAAGGTAAAGTGCGTGCGCGACCAGAAGGTCAGATTAATAAAGACATGGCAACCGGAGCGATTGAAGTATTAGGTTTAGAGCTTAATATTTTAAATAAATCTGCGCCTTTGCCGTTAGACTCAAACCAGCATAACTCGGAAGAGCAAAGATTAAAGTATCGTTACCTTGATTTACGCCGCACGGAAATGACCGAGCGTTTACGTTTTCGTGCTAAAGTGACCTCCGCAGTACGTGAGTCGCTGGAAAACCAAGGCTTTTTAGATATTGAAACGCCTATTTTAACAGCAGCGACACCTGAAGGTGCGCGTGATTATTTAGTGCCGAGCCGTACTCATAAAGGGCAGTTTTTTGCTTTGCCGCAATCGCCTCAACTGTTTAAGCAGTTGTTGATGATGTCAGGCATGGAACGTTACTATCAAATCGTAAAATGTTTTCGTGATGAAGACTTACGTGCCGATCGTCAGCCTGAGTTTACTCAAATCGATATTGAAACCTCATTTATGAGTGCCGATCAGGTGATGGAAGTCACCGAAACCATGATCCGTGAATTGTTCCAAAAATTACTCAATGTTGATTTAGGCGAATTCCCTCGGATGCCATACAGTGAAGCGATGCGCCGTTTTGGCTCAGACAAGCCAGACTTGCGTAACCCGCTGGAAATCGTCGATGTTGCCGATATCTTAAAAGATGTAGAATTTAAAGTATTCTCAGGGCCTGCCAATGACGAAAAAGGCCGGGTTGCCGTGATTAACGTGCCGCAAGGCGCCAGTCAGTTTTCACGCAAAAATATCGACGATTTAACTAAGTTTGTCGGCATTTATGGCGCGAAAGGTATGCCGTGGATGAAAGTTAACGATCGTGATGCAGGTGTAGAAGGTTTGCAATCACCAATCTTAAAATTCTTGGACGAAACTGCGGTTAATGCATTATTAGATCGTACTAATGCACAAACTGGCGACATTATCTTCTTTGGTGCTGATAGCTATACCGTAGTAAGTGAAGCGCTTGGCGCGCTACGTTTGAAACTGGGTGAAAATTTAGGACTTGTTAGCGATGAATGGAAACCGTTATGGGTGGTTGACTTCCCGATGTTTGAAGAAATCGACGGCCATATGCATGCGCTACATCACCCGTTTACCGCACCAACTAATTTAACGCCTGAACAATTGGCAGCAAACCCGGTTGATGCCTTATCCAATGCTTACGACATGGTATTAAACGGTTGTGAATTAGGTGGTGGTTCGGTTCGTATCCACGATCAGGCAATGCAATCTGCAGTCTTTAGAATTTTAGGTATCAGTGATGAAGAAGCGCAGGAAAAATTTGGCTTCTTGCTCGAAGCGCTGCAATATGGTGCGCCACCACATGCCGGTTTAGCGTTCGGTTTAGACCGTTTAGTGATGTTAATGACGGGGGCAAGCTCAATTCGTGACGTTATGGCATTCCCGAAAACGACCACAGCCGCTTGTCCATTAACCAATGCACCAGGACAGGCAAACCCTGCACAATTACAGGAATTAGGCATTCAGCCGATCCCAAGCGCAGATAGCGAATAGTTATTTGATTTTCACTTCAATATGGATAGTGCAGTTAGGGTAATACCTTAACTGCATTTATCGCTGTGACAAAATAACTCAATTACTTATTTCAATTGGTATTATATAATTGCCAGTGACATTAACTCTGGCATCATTTCAACTATTTAAAACGAATAATAAGAATACCTTGAACATTATCTTAGGCATAGATCCAGGCTCGCGTATCACAGGTTATGGGGTGATCAAACAGGAAGGACGAAAGCTCAGTTATTTAGGTAGCGGCTGTATTAAAGCGATAGCGGCTGGTGATGACTTGGGTGAGCGCCTACAGACGATTTTTGCCGGGGTTTCTGAATTGATTTTGCAGTTTCAGCCGAATATGTTTGCTATAGAGCAAGTGTTTATGGGGGTTAACCCTGGTGGTGCATTAAAGCTTGGTCAGGCAAGGGGGGCGGCGATTGTTGCAGCGACCTCGAATGAGTTGGCGATTGCTGAATATTCTGCCCGGCAAATTAAACAATCCGTGGTTGGTACCGGCGCAGCGGATAAAACCCAGGTGCAGCATATGGTGAAATCGATGTTGAAATTACCAGCAACACCGCAGGCGGATGCCGCCGATGCCTTAGCGGTAGCGCTATGTCATGCCCACAGTTATGACTCGTTAGCAAAAATGTCGGGACAGGCGACGAAAGTGGTGCGCCGTCGGCTTAGATAAAATTATTCACCCGGCTTTATCGCCACTTACCTCTTTACTGTATAAATGTATAGTGCTATGGTTGCACCATAGTAATAATAACGCTGGATTTTGTTTTGATCGGTCGATTACGCGGAACCTTAGTAGAAAAACTTCCCCCGGAAATATTAATTGAATGTGCTGGTATTGGTTATGAAGTGACTATGCCGATGACCAGTATTTATGCGCTGCCTGAGCTTGAGCAGCAAGCGATTATTTATACCCATTTTGTGGTTCGTGAAGATGCGCAATTATTATATGGTTTTGCCAATAAGGTTGAGCGTAAGCTGTTTCGTTTACTCATTAAGGTTAACGGTGTTGGTCCTAAGCTGGCGCTCGCGATATTATCCGGCATGTCAGCGGATCAATTTGTCAGTTGTGTGATGCATGACGATTTATCAACCATAGTGAAAATTCCTGGCGTTGGTAAAAAAACCGCAGAGCGTTTGTTAATCGAAATGCGCGATCGGTTAAAAGACTGGCACAGCGATAGCGAAATACAACTTACCGACGCCATGCCATTAACCCCGGTTAACGGTACTAGTCTCACCACTAATGCTAAAGGTGATGCGATTAATGCCCTGGTGTCGCTTGGTTATACTCAAGGGCAGGCAGACAAAGCGATTAAAGCGGTTTTCTCACCACAGATGGATAGTGAAGATTTGATCCGCGACGCATTAAAAGCCATGTTATAACCCGGATTTTACTAAAACCGGGTGTGAGCAAGAAAAGTAATAGAGAAGCTAAATGATAGAAGCAGATCGTTTGATCCAACCTGTGGAAACCGTCGAAGATGAAGGGGTAGATCGCGCCATCCGACCAAAAATGCTGGTCGATTATACTGGGCAAGATCACGTCAAAATTCAGATGGAAATTTTTATTCAGGCGGCAAAAAAGCGCGCTGAACCGTTGGATCATTTATTGATTTTTGGTCCGCCGGGTTTAGGTAAAACGACATTAGCGAATATTGTTGCTAATGAGATGGGCGTCAACATTCGAACTACCTCCGGACCGGTGTTAGAAAAAGCAGGTGACTTGGCGGCATTATTGACTAACCTTGAAGAAAACGACGTACTGTTTATCGATGAAATCCATCGCTTAAGCCCTATGGTAGAAGAAGTGCTGTATCCGGCGATGGAAGATTATCAGTTAGATATCATGATTGGCGAAGGACCGGCGGCGCGTTCAATCAAACTGGATCTGCCACCTTTTACCTTGATTGGCGCAACTACCAGAGCTGGCGCATTAACATCGCCATTACGAGACAGATTTGGTATAGTGCAGCGACTGGAGTTTTATAATACTAAAGATTTAACCGATATCGTCAGTCGTTCAGCACATTTTCTTAATCTTACAATTTCTCAAGATGCTGCATTTGAAGTGGCAAAACGTTCGCGCGGTACCCCTAGAATAGCTAATCGATTATTACGCCGGGTGCGCGATTATGCCGATGTTAAAACCCAGGGCAATGTCTGTCAGCAAACCGCGGCAAGCGCGCTGGATATGCTGGAAGTGGATGATGAAGGGTTTGATATTATGGACAGAAAGCTGCTGCAGGCGATTATCGAAAAATTTATCGGTGGCCCGGTTGGCTTGGATAATTTAGCAGCTGCTATCGGTGAAGAGCGCGAAACCATAGAAGATGTGCTTGAGCCGTTTTTAATCCAACAAGGCTTTTTACAGCGGACACCGCGCGGGCGGATCGCCACAGAAAGAGCTTATCAGCATTTTGGTTTAACCAAGTCCTAGTTTGATTCTCCTATGATTAATAGGTGCAAAGCTATGTAATACCGCCTTGCACTTTTGATAAATTTCAGGCAAAAAAAAGCCCGCTAATTAGCGGGCCAACTTAAATTTCAAGTTGCTAGAAGGAATTTGTATTCCAGGAAGTATGTCAGAGAGAAGAAATAGTGACTATCTCTTCACTGAAAATGTCTGGCTAAAAATAAAACATCAGGGGTTCGTTGCTTTATTTGTGCGCTAGCTCAGAAAACAAGAGTATTTTAAGTGATTACTCTAATCACTGACAAACGAAAAAAATTACCAGTTTCACATTAGAAAAACTAATGTATAAATGTTAATGGATGGTGAATAAAACCCTACGAAATATTTCGATAAATAAAATTCTCGATATTTTGCATAAAAATACCGTTAAACTGCGACATTAAGGCTTGTTTGAACTAGGTGTGATCTATTACTATATTCTGTAAAAATAATTAGCTAGCTAGAGTGAGTTCTAGCCATACTTATAGTAATGTCTCTACCAAAAAATGAATACCAGTTACGGGTTTATTACGAAGACACCGATGCCGGTGGTAATGTCTACCACGCTAACTATTTAAATTTTTGTGAACGTGCCCGCACTGAGTGGCTCAGAGAACTCGGTATCGAGCAGTCATATTTTTTAGAACAAAACTGTGGCTTTGTGGTCAGAAAGCTTGAAATGGATAATATGGCAGTCGCCAAGCTCGATGATTTACTTACAGTGACTTCAGTCCTTAGCGAAATAAAACGTGCCAGTGTGAAATTTTCTCAAGACATTACCAATCAACAAGGTATTATCTTGTGTCATATTGAAGTGCTGGTCGCATATATCGATCTTGCACGTGCTAAGCCATGCGCTATCCCAAACACTATATTAGGAGCATTAAAAGGTGTCAGCTGAACTTTCGTTTTTTGATTTGTTTTTACAGGCCAGCTTATTAGTTAAGGCGGTAATGTTAACTTTATTGGGTTTTTCCATTGCTTGCTGGACCATGATTTTCCAGCGCAGAAAAGCGTTGCAAGGGGCGCGTCACCAGCTGCAAAATTTTGAGGATAAGTTTTGGAGTGGTGCGGATTTGAGCAAACTGTACAGCGAAATTTCGGCCCGCGCACATATTTATGGCATAGAAAGTTTATTTGTTGCCGGTTTTAAAGAGTTTGCCCGTTTAAGAAAAAGCAATATCCATTCCCCGCAAGCGGTAGTTGATGGTACTCACAGAGCGATGCGCGTCGCACTTTCCAGAGAAGTGGATGATTTAGAAACTCATTTACCTTTTATGGCAACCGTCGGCTCTATCAGCCCTTATATCGGTTTGTTCGGCACGGTTTGGGGGATTATGAATTCATTTATCGCCCTTGGCGCGCAGGAACAAGCAACCTTAGCCCAAGTCGCGCCAGGTATTGCGGAAGCGTTAATTGCCACCGCCATGGGGCTGTTTGCCGCTATTCCTGCGGTTATGGCATATAACCGTTTTACTCATCACGTGGAAAAGCTTGAAAACAGTTACGGTAATTTTATGGAAGAATTTTCCAGTATTTTACATCGTCAAACGGCAGGTGAGCACCAGGGACAATAGGAGGCGTTATGTATAATCGAGTCAGACGTCGCAAAGTCGCTGAAATCAATGTTGTGCCTTACATTGATGTAATGCTGGTGCTGTTAATTATTTTTATGGTGACAGCTCCTTTGATAACCCAAGGGGTAAAAGTAGACTTGCCAAAAGCAGATGCTGAACCGTTAAGTAAAGACAGTAAACCACCATTAGTGGCCTCGGTAGACGCACAAGGTAATTATTACCTTGCTGTTGGCATCAGCAAAAATGAACCTATGTCGGCAGAAGAACTGGCAACCTTAGTGGCGGCACACCTTAAAGTAGAGCCTGAAACACCTGTGGTAGTAAATGGAGATGGCGCCGTACCTTATGATGCGGTGATCCAGCTAATGGTATTATTGCAGCGTGATGCCGGCGTGACATCGGTTGGTTTAATGACGGATTCACCGGAGAAATAGCGCACGTGAATTCAACCTTTAGTAAAGCACTCGCCTACAGCTTGGCCTTACATGCGGCACTATTATTAGTGCTGTTATTGGGGGACTTTTCCGCCACGCCGCCAAAACCGACACCTACGGCGGCGCAAGTCAAGCCGATTCAGGCAGTAGTTGTTGACAGAAGCAAGGTGGATGCGCAAATTAACAAGCTGAAAAAACAAAAGGACGATGAAGCCAAGCGTTTAAAAGCATTGGAAGAAAAAGCGGCGGCAGCAAAACGTCGACGGGCGAAAGAAGAAAAGCGCTTAAAAGCGCTGGAGCAGCAACGTCAGAAAAAAGAACGGGAACGTAAAGCTGCGAATGCCGCGGCAGAAAAAGCCCGCGTGAAAGCCGCAGCCGCTGAAAAATTAAGAAAACAAAAAGAACGAGAGAAAAAGGCGGCGGAAAAAGCAGCTGCTGAAGCAAAAGCAAAACGCTTAAAAGAACAGCAAGCAGCGAAAAAAGCAGAAGCGCGTAGGAAAAAGCAAGCAGCAGAGAAAAAACGTAAAGAACAGGAAGCGCGCGAACGTGCCGAGCAGCAGAAATTATTAGAACAGCAGATGGCAGAAGAGATGGCGGCGCGTCAGCAAGCGCGTAATCAGCAGATCACTTCTGAAATTGGTAAATATACTGCGCTAATAACCCGAATGATCCAAAATAATTTGCTCACCGATAAAGCAACCATGGAAGGTAAGTCTTGTAAATTAGCGATTAAACTGGCACCTTCTGGTTTTGTTATCAGTATTCAGGCTGGTCAAGGGGATCGAGTAGTTTGTGATGTGGCACGCAACGCGGTTAACAAGGCCGGTAAGTTACCTGTGTCAAAAGATCCGGAAGTGTTTGAAAAAATGCGCACAATCAGTTTAACTGTGGTGCCTGAATTTTAATTATTAATAACAATTAAGTGTTTTTTACAAAATATGATAAAAATCAAATCCATTTTATTAACTTGTTTATTTATTTTCACCAGCCAGGTTAATGCCACCTTAGAAATAGTGATCACTGAAGGCATAGATGGCGCTCGGCCGATTGCGATTTTGCCATTTCAATGGCAAGGCAATGGCGAACTACCTGAAAGTATTGCCAAAGTGGTTAGTGATGATCTACTGCGCAGTGGAAAGTTTAGTCCGATCAATGAACTGCGTTTTCCACAAATGCCATCTAAAGACAGTGAAATTGATTATGCCGCCTGGGCAGCTGAGGGCGTAGAAAATATTGTCGTTGGCCAAATTCGCGAAACCTCAATTGGCCGCTATCAGGTTAGTTATCAGTTAGTCGATGTTATCCGTGGTCAAATTACCGGTGGCCAGACACAAATGCTTAGTAGTGGCAAGCTGGTACAAACTTCAGATCATATTTTAGATCAAAGTACGGTTGAGATCTCCAGCAGCCAATTTCGTCGCTATGCCCACAGGATCAGCGATGAAGTATACGAAAAATTAACCGGCAGTCGCGGTGCATTTTTAACGAAAATTTCTTATGTCATCGTCCGCGATCAGGGAGATTATCCGTATCAGTTAGTGATTGCCGACTATGACGGTTATAACGAGCATGTGCTATTGAGTTCAAAAGAACCGTTAATGTCACCAGACTGGTCACCAGATGGTAACAAACTCGCTTACGTTACTTTTGAAAACCGCCAGGCGCAAATTTATGTTATTGATATTTATACCGGTAAAAGAACATTAATTAGCTCGTTTGATGGAATAAATAGTGCGCCGCGCTGGTCTCCTGATGGTAATAGCCTGGCGATGGTGTTGTCAAAAGATGGTAATCCCGAGCTTTATACTATGAATATCGCGACGAAAAAATTACGCCGCATTACCAGACATCGAGCGATAGACACTGAGCCAAGTTGGTCACCTGATGGTAAATCATTGATATTTAGTTCAGAACGGGGTGGAAAACCTCAGCTATATCGCGTAAATTTAGTTGATGGTAGAGTAAGACGTCTAACGTTTGACGGTGAAATGAACCTGGGTGGTTCATTAACACCAGACGGACGTGAACTGATAATGGTTAATAGAACACGGGGGAAATATCATTTAGCGAAACAAGAGTTAAGCTCTGGCATCTTCCAGGTTTTAACCAAAACGCGCTTAGATGAATCACCAAGTGTTGCCCCTAATGGTGGCATGATAATTTACAGCACCTTACACAATAGCCGTCAGGTATTGAGTTTAGTGTCAGTGGATGGTCGATTTAAAGCCAGGTTACCTGCACTTAACGGGCAGGTGAAGTCTCCGGCTTGGTCACCATTCTTATAATAATGATTAAAAGTTAATAATATTGAAACAATAAGGAAAATCGAAATGCGCTTGAATAAAACTGTTAAAGCTCTTGCTGTAGCATTACCTATGATGGCATTAGCTGCATGTAGCTCAAATTCTGAAGTTGATGAGCAAAGTCAAGTAGATACCAATGCCCAAACCCAAGCTGAAGCTCAGGCGGCTGAACAAGCAAGAATTCGTGCCAATGCAATGAAGAGAGAGCAAGAGATCGAAGAGCAGAAACGTCAAGAAATGGAACGTTTACGCTCTGAGCATATCGTTTACTTTGATTTTGATAAATCAACCGTAGATGCTGAATTTGCAGCGATTTTGGACGCTCATGCAAAATTCTTAAATGAGAACTCAAATGTTAGCGTATTAATCGAAGGTCACGCCGATGAGCGTGGTACACCTGAATACAATATCGCCTTGGGTGAGCGTCGTGCCAAAGCGGTTATGACTTACCTGGAAAACATGGGCGTTGCTGCTTCACAATTATCTGTTGTTAGCTATGGTGAAGAAAAACCTATGGTTAAAGATCGCACAGAAGCTGCGTTTGCGAAAAACCGTCGCGCTGTTTTGGTCTACTAATCAGGTCGTTAAATGAAACTCAATAAAGTTTTATTGGGCCTTGTGCTCGCTGCTGGTACATTTAGTGTAATAGCAGCAGAGCCTGCGCCTGTGATTGATATTTCGCAAAGTGGCGGTAGTAAGTCTTTCTCACTGCAACAGCGAGTTGAAAATTTGGAACGCCAGGTTGAAGCGAGAAACCGCGCTCAGGTGAAAGTACAACGTCAACTTGATGATCTACAAAATGAAGTGGATGAGCTGCGCGGTGTCACTGAACTACATACCCATCAGCTTAGTCAAGTTCTTGAACGTCAGCGCGAACTATATCAAGAGCTCGACCGCCGAGTATCGCAAGCGTTAAAGCCTGCTAGCAATGTTCCTACTTCGATAGAAGCACCGGCGACAGCGGCAAATAATGGTTACAGTAGTAACTTAACCGAAAACGAAGCTTATGATCGCGCGGTGAATTTAGTGCTGAAAGAAAAGCGTTACGATCAGGCAATTCCAGCATTCCAAACCTTTAATCAAAATTATCCTAATTCCAGCTATGCGGCAAATGCGCATTATTGGTTAGGGCAATTATTGTTTAATAAAAATGCACTGGCAAAAGCAAAAACTGAGTTTGAAGTGGTAGTGAGTAAATACCGCGATTCAACAAAACGTAGTGATGCTATGCTTAAGCTGGCGATGGTTGAGCAAAAACAAAACAATAGTGCAAAAGCCCGTACCTTGTATCAGCAGCTGATAAAAGAGTATCCAAACTCAAGTGCAGCTAAGTTAGCCGAGCCGAGATTAGCCAGTTTGCTGTAGATAACTTGCTCACTATGTTGGCTTTTTGAGCATTTGAAAAAATATCCGCAAAAAACTTAATTTTGTTGTTGCAACGGGCAAAATTATCAGTATCATATGCGGCGCGTTGACCGAGACGGTCTTCGCACTAAATGTCGGTCGTTAGCTCAGTTGGTAGAGCAGTTGGCTTTTAACCAATTTGTCGAAGGTTCAAATCCTTCACGACCGACCACTTTCTCTTATACCAATTTAGAGCAAGTGGAGTTCTCTCATTTAGCAAATAAATTTATATCGGTCGTTAGCTCAGTTGGTAGAGCAGTTGGCTTTTAACCAATTTGTCGAAGGT
>CAZUHQ010000008.1:0-1867 GCA_964620605.1 uncultured Thalassotalea sp. | reverse complement strand
TCAAATCCTTCACGACCGACCACTTTCTTTATACCAAGTATTTTCCTCCTAATTTACGAAACCTTCCTTAGTAGATTTGAACCGAGAAGAAGGTTCACAAAATTGTCGGGAACAATTTTGCCCGCGCTTGCGCGATCCGCAGGGTGGAGTACAAGGATGTACGGAATCAATCCTTCACGACCGACCACTTTCTCTCAACCTTCTTTTTAAATTTTTCCCAGAAAGCTAAACTTTAAACTATTGCTAAAAATATCAGTAGCTTCTTGAAAATTTGCTTACCGCGAAATTTCCCGTTCAATATATCGCATATTCGTATGACAGAAAGATAATGCTTATATACACATTTGTCGTTGTTTCGCGTATAATTCATGCCGATTTTTTAATGGTGATTAGAGATAAATAATGGCGCAAAGTAATTTAGCGGTAGATTTTGATTTTACCTTTCCGGCCAAGCCTGCAAAGTTAACAGATGCTGAAAAGGCGCAGTACAAAGAGCGGATCAAAGCGTTATTAGTTGAAAAAAATGCCGTGCTAATTGCACATTATTATACCGACCCTGAAATTCAGGCATTAGCAGAAGAAACTGGCGGCTGTGTTGCTGATTCGCTGGAAATGGCGCGTTTTGGTAATCAACATTCTGCGCAAACACTCATTATTGCCGGTGTAAAATTCATGGGCGAAACCGCTAAGGTGCTAACTCCGGAAAAAACCGTAGTAATGCCAACGTTAGAAGCAACCTGTTCATTAGATTTAGGTTGCCCCATTAAAGAATTCAGCGAATTTTGTGATCAGCACCCGGATCGCACTGTCGTGGTTTATGCCAATACGTCAACGGCAGTTAAAGCGCGTGCCGATTGGATCGTTACTTCATCTTGTGCGTTAGAAATCGTAGAGCATCTGGAAGAGCAAGGCGAAAAAATTATCTGGGGACCGGATCGTCATTTAGGCAGCTATATTCAAAAGCAAACTGGTGCAGACATGATCATGTGGCAGGGCGCCTGTATCGTGCATGACGAGTTTAAAACCAAGGCGCTAAAGGACATGAAAGCTTTGCATCCAGATGCTGCGGTACTTGTACATCCCGAGTCGCCAGCGGATGTCATTGAACTTGCTGATGCGGTTGGTTCAACCAGCCAGCTAATTAAAGCGGCGCAAGATTTAGCGAATCAGAAATTTATTGTTGCTACCGATCGCGGTATTTTTTATAAAATGCAGCAGCTATGCCCGGAAAAAGAGTTTTTTGAAGCGCCAACGGCTGGAGAAGGCGCAACTTGTAGAAGTTGTGCTCATTGCCCGTGGATGGCAATGAATGGCCTTAAAGCGATTGAAGAAGCGTTATTAGACCCGAATGGCAAAGAAGTGTTTGTTGACATGAGTCTGCGAGAAGGCGCGTTAAGATCAACAAACCGCATGCTGGAATTTTCAGCATCACTCAAGCGATAATAGTCAAAGTTGTGTAACTTTTATCCAAGCAGTTGTACTTATTGTCTATAAACTAAATTAAGCCTTGCGTAAGCAGGGCTTTTTTTCTACCATAGCGCAGCTTTTTAAAAGCACTTCTATTACTAGTGAAGATAACACTAGAATAAAAAATTCAACGATTCTATACCAAAGGTGACGTGTCCGAGTGGGGCGCTACCGCCAGGAAAAAGCACTGCTTTTTCAGGTAAGGTCAGACATTTATGGATGAATGGCTTGGGTGCTGATCATCAGGGATGTGTTTATGCCAAGCTAAGAAGCTTTAAATAAGGTGACGTGTCAGAGTGGCTGCCAAGGGAAATACCACGCCAAGGCGTGCTCAGCCAAATCACCACTAGTGAAGATAACACTAGAATAAAAAATTCAACGATTCTATACCAAAGGTGAC
>CAZUHQ010000007.1:31665-75481 GCA_964620605.1 uncultured Thalassotalea sp. | reverse complement strand
CTGCTCAAGTTCTTGTTGTAAATGGCTGTAAAAATTAGCTGTGCCTGTTGTCATAGCTGCCTCAAAATAGTTAAATGCGTAGATCTGAAAATATTGTTATTAGCATAGATACAGATCGAATATGGCGCTATTGTACGCCATTCTTTTTTAAGATGAAGCAGAATTTATTCCCCAACCAGCAGCAATTTTAAAGCAGCCAAGTAACAGCTGGCTTAAAGCACTACCATATCGTCACGATGAATGATCACTTTGCTCGGACAGTAACCAAGAATATTGATGATTTGCTCACTGTTACAGCCTTTAATTTTCAGTAGATCACGTTCACTGTATTGGCAAATCCCTTTGGCAATCACCAGGTTGTTTTCACCGTTAAGCAAATCGATAGAATCCCCGGCGGCAAAATTCCCGATTAACGAGACAATGCCCGATGGCAATAACGACGCGCCTTTATTAACCACGGCATTAACCGCACCCGCATCTAATACTACCTGGCCATTACTTTTTAAGGTATGTTTCAGCCAATGTTTGCGCGCCTTAATTGCTGCTTGATTGGCTAAAAATTTGCTACCCGGATTTTCACCTTTTAGCAGACGTTCAAAAACTTCACTGTTACTGCCGTTGACGATATAAGTTTCAATGCCATTTTCTACTGCCTTTTCTGCCGCCTGAATTTTTGTTTTCATTCCACCGGTAGCAATAGGGTTACTAGTGCTACCTGCCATCGCATACACTTGCTCGGTGATTTCTTCGATCACCGGGATCAAGGTCGCATCAGGATTACCACGAGGATCTTGATCATAAACCCCTTCAACGTCACTGAGAATAAACAGGCAATCCGCTTCGCTCACTAATGCCACTAAGGCTGCCAAGTTGTCGTTATCGCCCACTTTCAGCTCATCGGTGGCGACAGTATCATTCTCATTCACTATCGGAATAACACCATTTGCCAATAAAATCCGTAAGGTATTTTTAATATTGATATAACGCTGACGATCTTTTAAATCACCATGAGTGATCAACAGCTGGCTACAAGGGACATCAAAAAAACGCTGCCAGTTGGCCATCATCTGCATTTGGCCAACCGACGCCATCGCCTGTTTGGTAGGAATAGAGGGAACAGGAGAGCCGTGATGAATCAACTGCCGGCCAGCAGCAACACTACCGGAAGACACTAAAATAATTTCTTTACCCGCTTGCTGACATTCAGTAATAAAACGGGCAATCGCTAGTAAGTATTTACCACTGCAACCTTTATTATCAGGTGCGACTAACGCACTACCCACTTTAATTACCGCACGATTAAAATTCATCATTACTCCCCTGTTATCATCAGCTTTAGCATGCCCTGAATTCAAGGTGAGTTGCAATGATATTTTCAACTTTTCTTAGAAGAGATCGCTATTTTTACAAGGTTAAAGCAATAAAAGGTGATAACACTGTATTTTTCTCTATTAACTCAAGAAAAAATATCAAATTCAGTGAGTATAAAACTCTCACTGTTTAGTTGCTGTACAGTAACAGTAAAATTGTTTCTCGACGGCTGTTACTAGGTAGACATGCAAGACGCAGCAAGCCCCTCCATGGAAGATCAACACCAGCATCCATGCTGGTGATGCTTGCTTTTATTACCAAAGCAACATCCTTAGTTATTATTAAGTTAGACTAACCTCAATTAATAAGAGCATATCCGGGTAAAAAATTAGCTGAAAGCAAAATAAATTCGCTTTATCATAAGCACTATCAGTGGGTTGTTTTATTTTTATCATATTTATGTTGAATTTTTTACCATCATTTTTAATCGGGCTATTCTCTTTTACCCTCTACACCATGAATACTTTTTTATGGTTAGTACCTATTGTTATCTTTTCATTGTTAAAAGCCTTACTGCCATTTAATGGCTGGCGAAAGTTCTTTAGTTATCTATTAGATCAAATGGCGAGTAACTGGGTTGCCTTAAATACCCTGAATCAGAAACTGTTCACAAAAACCCGAGTTTCAGTCACGGGGTTGGAAAAACTGGAGAAAAAACAATGGTACCTTGTGATTGCCAATCATCAGTCCTGGGTCGATATCGTGATATTACAACGGATACTGCATGCAAAAGTGCCGTTTTTGAAATTCTTTCTAAAAAAAGAGCTGCTCTATGTCCCGTTTTTAGGCATTGCCTGGTGGGCGTTAGACTTTCCTTTTATGAAACGCTACAGCCAGGCATTTATTAAAAAAAATCCGCACTTAAAAGGCAAAGACATAGAAACCACCCAGAAAGCCTGCGAAAAATTTCGCCATAAGCCGGTGTCGATTATGAATTTTATTGAGGGCACACGCTTTACCAGCGAAAAGCACCAAAAGCAAAACTCGCCGTTTAATCACCTACTTAAGCCAAAAGCGGGCGGCATCGGATTTGTGATGTCCACCATGGGTGAACAGCTCAATAAAGTGCTGGATATCACTATTTATTATCCGGAAAAAACACCGAGCTTTGCCGATTTTCTCTGTGGCAAGGTCAAAGAAGTGCAGGTAGATATCAAAATTACCGATATCGATCATTCACTTACCGGGGACTATATCAATGATAGAAGTCATAAAATTCAGTTTCAAAAATGGGTCAACCAGCTGTGGCTCGATAAAGATAAAAAACTCACTGAATTTCACCAACAACAATCATAAGGAATTGCTATGTTAACGCTTATCTCGACCTGGTTAGCTAATTATGGTGTCGCCGAAAAAAACCTCGCGTTAGCATCTTTGATCATCGGCCTGATAGTTATCCTTATTGTGTGTTCCATCGCTTATTATTTTACCAAGCATAAACTACTCTCTGTGATCAGTAATTTAGTGATTCGCTCACAAAACCAGTGGGACGACATTATTCTAGAACATAACGTATTTCAACGAATTGCCCTACTGATCCCGCTTATTACGCTATGGTTTCTCGCGCCTAAATTTATCGCCAACGACAACCTAATACTCGATATTTTGCTAGTGATCACCAAAATAGCCATAACCTTTCAAGTCGCCCGTATTATCGATGCGATATTGAATGTGATTAAGAGTGTCAGCCAACAATCGGCGACCAAGCGCTATTTACCGTTAAATGCCACCATTCAAGTGATCAAACTGATCGTCTACCTGGTCGCCAGTATTTTATCCATTTCCTTTGTCCTTAATAAATCTCCGATTTATTTACTCAGCGGTCTCGGTGCCTTAACAGCAGTATTGTTATTAGTATTTCAAGACACTATCAAAGGTCTGGTTGCCAGTATTCAAATCTCGGCAAATAAAATGCTGGCACCGGGTGACTGGATTGAAATTCCACAATATGGTGCCGATGGCGATGTTCTGGAAATTGGCTTGAACACAGTAAAAGTGCAAAACTTTGACCGCACTGTCACTACCGTACCCACTTATGCCCTGATCAGCGGCTCCTTTAAAAACTGGCGCGATATGTTTGCCTCTGGCGGGCGCAGGATCAAACGCACAATGACTCTGGATATCAGCAGTATTCGATTTTACCAAAATGAAGATATTGAGCGTTTAGAGCAAATCAAGTTACTTAACAGTTATTTAACCCGCAAAAAGCAGCAGTTATCGGAATATAACCAGGCAAATGGCATCGCGGAAGGTGATTTTACCAACCAAAGAAAGCTGACCAATATCGGCACTTTCAGGGCTTATATTGAAGCTTATTTACATCAGCACGAAAAAGTACACCAGCAGATGACCTGCATGGTCAGGCAACTACCCGCCACTGCTACCGGTTTGCCACTGGAACTGTACTTCTTCAGTAATGATCAGAACTGGGTTAACTATGAAGGCATACAGGCAGATATTTTCGACCACTTATATGCCATGGTGCCATTATTTGACTTAAGGGTGTTTCAGCACCCAAGCGGTGCCGACTGGCGGCAGCGCTAACTTATATCAAATTGGCTATAAAGCAAGGGTTAACGCTGGCGAATCACCCCTTCCTGCATGGTAGTGGCAACCAGCCCACCTTGTTGGTTAAAAATCTGGCCACGCACCAGACCTCGGCCACCAACACTAGTCGGGCTTTCCATAACATATAATAGCCAGTCATCAAAACGGAACGGACGGTGGAACCACATCGCATGGTCGATAGTAGCGATTTGAAAATTAGGCTGCCAGTGGCTAACCCCGTGTGGAAACAATGCCGTCGGTAAAAAATGAAAATCTGAGGTGTAGGCGAGCATATATTTATGGATACGTGGGTCGTCCGGCAGGCTGCCATTCGCCTTAATCCACATATGACAAAGCGGCAGTGCTTTCTCCGGTTTCACCCAGTTATATTGTTCTACCGGACGCAGTTCGATCGGTTTTTCCGATAAAAACTTGCCGCGGACATTTTCCGGAATAAATTCCTGATGATCAAAAATAAAGTCGGTAAACGAAGGTAACTTGTCTGGACCGACAACTTGCGGCATAGAGGGCTGATGTTCAAAACCCTGCTCCTCCTGCTGAAAAGATGCCGTCATATAAAAAATCGCCTGGCCATTTTGAATCGCCTGCACCCGGCGGGTATTAAAGCTTTTACCGTCACGAATATTTTCTACATCGTAAACCACTGGCTTTTGCGCGTCACCGGGACGTAAAAAATAAGAATGTAAAGAATGGATATGACGGGATGAATCCACAGTTTCCTGGGCTGCCGATAGCGCCTGTCCCATGACCTGACCACCAAACAGAGCCTTAAAACCTAAATCCTGACTTTGTCCGCGAAACAACCCCTGCTCAATTTTTTCCAATGTTAATAAGGCTAATAAGTCATCCAGTACCTGGCTCATACAATCACTCTATCGACAAAAATTTTTTTTATTATATCCGTGTTCAGTAAAAACCAAAAGCGACTGATTGTACCAGTATGATTAATCGGCTAATCCTGTTCATTTTTGTTGAATTAATAAACAAATTAAGATAATGTCCAGTGAGATTAATAAGAACCTTAAATTCAGGGGAAAATGTGCAAGCAGTATTAGAACGCGAAGTGCTATTGGAAAGAAGACATTATAATCCGGAGCATTCAGTATTATGGGATAAACTCTCATTAGCACAAAAATTTGCCGCCAGTAGCTTAACACAATTTGGCTATGACTTAATGTTTATCAGAGGCAGTAAGGCCGGTAGCATGGCAGTATTATCATGTGACGATAATATCGCCACCATTTCAGATGAGGGTGAGATAAACACTTCTCCTGAAATTACTATTCGCCCTTAAGTTCTCCACAAAATTCCCGTAAAAATGCCATCAATGTTTCGATGGCATTTTTGTTTGTCTTTCATCAGGTATAAAAAAACCCAGCAAATGCTGGGTTTTTAATTTTTGTAAGCTAAATTATTTAATTTTCGCTTCTTTATAAATTACGTGCTTGCGAGCTTTTGGATCAAACTTTTTGATTTCCATTTTCTCTGGCATTGTCTTTTTATTCTTGTCAGTAGTATAAAAATGACCTGTACCTGCACTAGAAACTAAACGAATTTTATCGCGCATGATTAACTCCTTAAAAGTCCTTAAACTTTTTCGCCACGGGCACGAATGTCAGCTAATACTGCATCAATACCTTTCTTATCGATAATACGCATTCCTTTCGGAGTTAAACGTAATTTCACGAAACGGTTTTCACTCTCTACCCAAAAACGGTGAGACTGAAGATTAGGTAAGAAACGACGACGAGTTGCGTTTCTTGCGTGAGAACGGTTGTTCCCTACGACTGGCTTTTTGCCTGTTACTTGGCAAACTTTAGACATGTGAGTCACTCCAAAATTAATTTCAGCTCGAGCTATATTTCCCCAAGACCGTCGCCCCGGGATCCTGAAAAAGGTGGCATATTATAGTGAAAGTGAAAAACGAAAGCTAGCTTTTATCTAAATTCTCTTACTAAAAACAAAAATTACTTTTAAATTCAAATGATTGCGATATAAAACTAAGCTTAAATTTCATTACTAATCAAACTTAGCCTGGTGAATTTTCACCCTTAACGCGGTTAAATCAATCAAATTTAGTCTACATTAGAAGCTAATAGCTTAGTTAATTTTTCCTGCTGCTCCTTGCTACAGAGTTCATTAATTAAGATACGAATAATGTGAGATTTCGCTAACTGACTGTCTTTCGCGAGTTCCTGTAGTTGAGCAATCGCTTCTTCACTCAAGGTGAAAGTCGCATGTCGAAACGGCTTGTCGGATTTTGTTCTTCTGCGTTCAGCCTGGCGTTTAACTTCAAACTGCTTAGCAGCCGCCAACGCCTGCGCCAGGTCAACCGGCTGGCTTTTACCCTTGCTGACGAGTTCAGGTGCCCCTTTGGCATAATTTTCGGCGTCAGCGATAAATTCATCTACGGTAAATGCCTTTTTCTTTTTCTTATCGTCCTTGTTTTTCTTTAAATCAGTTAAACTCATGTGAGTTGTCCGGCTCCATTGCTAGTAATTCTTCAGCGATCGCTTTCATTTCTTCCGCTGCCTTGCCATCGGGATCGATTTCCAATACCGATGAACCTTGCTCTTCACTGTCATCATAAACATTTCGATTATAAGTGACAGCGTTTAGCACATTAATGCCATAAGAACTGCACACTTCTTTTGCTTCCAAAATACGATTTGCCTGATTCGGCAAAGAAGGACATTGGGTGATAACGAAAGACGCTAACATTTTTGGGTTAACCATTTTACAGGTACTGAGCATATCTTCCATATGCGGCACGGTTTTTAAATCACGACGTTTAGGTCGAAGCGGGATAATAACATGCTCGGCCACTGACATCGCCGCACGCAACGCTAGATTGTCCTGGCCACCACAATCAACGATTACATAGTCATAATGCTGCTTTAGGCTCAACAGGTCATTGCGTATTTTTCCATAGAGTTGAATACAATTAATTGCCGGTAATGAAGGATCGGCATTACGCGCCTGGATCCAGTCTGAAGTGGTGCGTTGAGGATCACAATCAACCATTAATACTATGGCCTGTTTATCACGCGCAAAATACACAGCTAAATTCTGCGCAAGGCAACTTTTACCACTGCCACCTTTTTCGCCACCAACTAAAATCATCATATTGCTAATTCCTTCTACTACCTTAATTAATGCAAGGGTACTTAATTATAGTCTAAAAAACCTTAGTCAACCTTTAATCCGCCAGCCTCAAGGCGATCTCATACCAGCCATTATCCTGCTGAAGACAACGGATCACTCGCCCGGCTAATTGCTGACTTTGTGGTGCTGCTGCCTGAAATACTACTGTCACCTCGGTATTAACCGGAATTTCCTGATCACAATCGAGCCGTAGGCCGCCTTTTGAGAAATCAACACAGACGATTTTCTTTTTCACTTGCTGACCTTTATCTCCTGACCATAGAATGTCCACCAGCTCCTTTTCCATATCCAAGCGAAAAGATTGTCTGCGTTCAGCGCTTTCTTGATTATCATCAACCATGTCAACCTCCAATCATCTCTATCATTAAAGCTAACCGTCATTTTGCCCAGTTGCAAGATTTTGTTTATTTAATAAGCACTAAATCAAACCATGTTCAGCAAAAGAATAACACTGGTGCCCAGCAATAATCATATGATCTAGCACTTTGACATCGATCAGAGCCAAGGCCTGTTGCAGCCGCTGAGTGATATTTCTATCCGCGATGCTGGCTTCAGCAACACCCGATGGATGATTATGGGCGAGAATTACCGCGCCTGCCTGATAATAAATCGCTTTTTCAACTACTACCCGAGGATAAACGGTTGAGGCATTTAAAGTACCATTAAATAGCTTTTCAAAACGCACTACCTGATGCTGACTATCCAAAAATAGTATCGCAAACACTTCATTGTTTTCACTTTTTAACTGACCGATTAGAAACTTCTTACTGTCACTTGACGAAGTTAGGCCTTGCCCTGAAATTAACTCTTCCTGTAAATAACGCTTGGTCATTTCCAGACAGGCTTGTAATTGGACATATTTAGCAGTCCCTAAGCCCGGCATCTGACAAAACTCCTGTTCACTGGCATTGTAAATAGCAGCGATAGAACCAAAGCTATTTAACAATCGGCGAGCCAATTCTACGACATCACACCCCTTGATACCGGTTCTTAAAAAAATCGCCAACAACTCAGCATCAGATAAACTCACGGCTCCCATGGTTAACAACTTTTCTCTTGGTTTTTCCGCATCCGGCCAATCTTTCAACATAACTTCTTCCTTGCAATGATAATTTTCTTCAATCCCTAAAAATGCTATGGTATGCCCTATAAAATTTAGATTAGTAAGACTAACCACTTATGCAAATTCTCCAGGGAAAAAATATTGTTATTGGCATTACCGGCGGTATTGCCGCCTATAAAATTCCTGAGTTAGTACGCCGATTAAAAGATCAGGGAGCCAATATCCGAGTCGTAATGACCGAAGGAGCAAAAGCCTTTATTACTCCGCTTACCTTACAAGCGGTTTCTGGTAACGCAGTATCAGACAATCTACTGGACACCGAAGCAGAACTGGCGATGGGTCATATAGAATTAGCGAAATGGGCAGATTTAGTGTTAATTGCACCAGCAAGCGCTAATACTATTGCGAAAATCACCCATGGCTTTGCTGGGGATTTACTATCGACCTTAGTGCTGGCAACTGCAGCGCCGATAGCGATTGCCCCCGCGATGAACCAGCAAATGTGGCATGCTACTGCAACACAGGAGAATATTGCGACATTAACAAAAAGGCATATCAATATTTGGGGACCGGCACAGGGCGAGCAGGCTTGTGGTGATGTCGGCTATGGCCGAATGCTGGAAGTACCAGCTCTGGTTAAGCATCTTTGCGATTTTTATCAGGCTAAAACTTTATCAGGGCAGCATTGGGTGATCACCGCAGGGCCAACGCGAGAAGCGATAGATCCAGTACGTTACATTTCTAACCACAGTTCAGGCAAAATGGGCTATGCCATTGCCCAGGCCGCACAGCAGGCTGGAGCTAAAGTCAGCTTAATTTCAGGCCCGGTACAGCTCAGCACACCGAGCAATGTTAAACGCATTGATGTTGAAAGCGCCGAACAAATGCATCTACAGGCACTGGAGCTTGCTCCTGCTGCAAAGGTATTTATCGCCTGCGCGGCGGTCGCTGATTATAAAGTCGCACAAGTTGCCGAGCATAAAATCAAAAAAACTGAAAATAATCAGCAAATGCAAATTGATTTAGTAAAAAACCCGGATATCGTCACCGATGTCGCTAAGCTTGCCGATAAGCCATTTACCGTAGGTTTTGCCGCCGAAACTCAGGATGTTGAACAATATGCAAAAACTAAGCTTAAGCGAAAAAATTTAGATTTAATCGCCGCAAACGATGTCAGTAAACAAGGCCAAGGATTTAACAGCGATAGCAATGCACTTACTGTGTTCTCCAACAAAGAAAAATTTGACATCCCACTTACCAGTAAAGAAAAAGTGGCACAAGCGTTAGTGGCGCTGATCGCTAAGCAACTGGATTGAATCACAGCTTCAAGATACAATTTGACTTAAAGACAAAAATTCTAATAACAAGAGTACTATTTCTATGTCGGTTAACCAAAAACCCAACCGCAAACAGCAAATTTTAGAATGCTTGGCATTAATGTTACAAACCAGCCCTGGGCAGCGTATCACCACGGCTAAGTTGGCCTCAGAGGTTGGTGTTTCTGAAGCCGCTCTGTATCGCCATTTTCCGTCAAAAGCGCGAATGTTTGAAGGTTTGATCGAATTTATTGAAGAATCTATCTTTTCTCGCGTTAACCTGATCCTTACCGATCACAAAGAAGCCCTGGTACGTTGTCATCATGTATTGCATGTCTTGCTGATATTTGCCGAGCGAAATCCTGGCATGTGTCGCATCCTCACCGGTGACGCCTTAATGGGTGAAAATGAACGTCTGCGAGCCCGGGTTAATCAATTTTTTGAAAAATTGGAATCTCAATTTAAACAAATTCTAAGAGAGCGTAAATTGCGTGAAGGTAAAGGCTTTGATATTAACGAGCTAGCATTAGCCAATATCTTAGTAGCGTTTGCCGAAGGTAAAATTGCCGCCTATGTTCGTTCCGGTTTTGATAAAAAGCCCAGTGAAAACTTTAACGAACAGTGGCAATTTTTAATGGCTAGCAAATAGCTAAACACTCTTGATAAACACTTAAAAACGCTGGCTTTGCTGGCGTTTATTTTAATCATCAACAGAATAAAAATAATAGCAAAGTTGATAACAAACAACACAAATGAGGAAACCTCGTGAGTAGCATTTCACACTTACAACCACAGACACTTTGGCAACTTTTCGAGCAAGTTTGTTCGATCCCGCACCCGTCAAAGCATGAACAAAAAATCTCCGCCTGGATCCAGTCATGGGCCATCAAACTTGGCTTAGAAGTTAAAGAAGATGCCGTAGGTAATTTGCTGTTGTCAAAACCGGCAACGCCCGGCATGGAAAATAGAAAAGGCGTGATCTTACAAGCCCATATGGACATGGTGCCGCAGAAAAACTCTGACAATGATCATGATTTTTTAACCGACCCCATTACCCCGTTGATCATCGAAGAAAACAACAGCCCCTGGGTTACCGCCGATGGTACTACGCTTGGCGCAGATAATGGCATAGGTCTGGCATCAGCACTGGCGGTACTGGCCAGTGATGATATTGAACATGGGCCAATCGAGGTCTTATTAACCGTTGATGAAGAAGCTGGCATGACCGGGGCTTTTGGCCTGCAACCTGAGTGGTTAAAGGGTGAAATCTTAATTAATACCGATTCCGAGCAAGAAGGTGAAGTTTATATGGGCTGCGCCGGAGGTATCGACGGCAATGCCAGATTTAACCTAGAGTTTGAACCGGTACCAACCGATTATCAAGCGTTTAACCTGTCGATTTCTGGGCTAAAAGGCGGCCATTCCGGCGTTGATATTCATACCGGCCGCGCCAATGCCTGTAAATTACTGGTACGTTTTTTACTGCTAATGAGTGAAAAATATCATCTGCAACTGACCGAACTTAACGGCGGCAGTTTACGTAACGCTATTCCACGGGAAGCGGATGCCAGCTTTGTCATTGCCAAGGCGCAAATCGAGGAATTAAAGCAAGACTTGGCAAATTACCTAGCCACCATCAAAGAGAATTTGAAATCGGTCGAGCCCAATATTGAGATGCTACTGATCTCGCCGGAAGACTTTGAACGATGCTGGAGCAAGTCTTGCCAAAACAACATTTTGCGCGCACTCAATGCCTGCCCTAACGGTGTCATTCGCATGAGCGATGATATTGAAGGCATAGTAGAAAGCTCGTTAAACCTGGGCGTACTAAGAACCAAAGGCAAGCGTTTTGAAGCCATGACGCTTATTCGCAGCCTGCATGATGACGGCCGTGATGAACTGCAAACCATGGTTGATTCCGTGTTTACCCTGGCCGGTGCAGACATGATTTTTACCGGTGCTTATCCTGGCTGGAAACCAGATACCGACTCCGCCATTATGCAATTAGTGCGCGATACCTATGTCAAATTATTTGATAAAGTGCCAGACATCATGGTGATTCACGCAGGTCTGGAATGCGGCCTGTTTAAAACCGCCTACCCAAACTGGGACATGGTCTCAATTGGCCCAACCATTAAGTTTCCACACTCGCCGGATGAAAAGGTTGAGGTCAACACTGTGGCGCAATACTGGCAATTATTAGTGGCGGTACTGGCGAACATCCCGGCAAAATAATATCGGCTAGATCAAAGAAAAGCTTATTAGACTTTAGTCTGATAAGCTTTTTTTACATTTAGCGATATACTGAGGCTGGGATAGTTTGAGGAAACCTATTTATGATCCAGCCAGAAAAAATAATAATAGCTGATGATCACCCATTATTCAGACAAGCTTTGCTAGATACGCTAAAGGTTAAACTGACGCAAACACAATGGGTAGAGGCACAAACCATAGCCGAGCTGGAACAACAGCTCAATACACACGACGACGCAGACTTGCTGTTGCTCGATTTAAATATCCCTGGCGCTCATGGCTTTAATACCTTAATTCATGTCAGAACGCATTTTCCGCAAGTACCTGTGGTGGTAGTCTCGGCCCATGAAGATCAAGACACCATCGCCAAAGCAATGGAATATGGCGCTGCCGGCTTTGTCCCCAAATCAACGCCGGTCGAAACCATATTTAGTGCCATTGGCCAAGTATTAATAGGTGATACCTGGCTGCCAGACAGCTTTCAAAGCAGCCAAGGTAATGAAGATAACAGCGATATCGCCGAGCGAGTTGCCAGCCTGACCCAACAGCAATATCGTATTTTAATGATGTTTGCCCAAGGAATGTTAAATAAACAGATCGCCTATGATTTAAATGTCTCGGAAGCGACAATAAAAGCCCATGCCACCGCGATATTTCGCAAGCTCAATGTCAGAAATCGCACCCAGGCGGTAATCGCCATCGGACAATTAGAGCTCAACGATAATTTTAACGAGAATAGCTGATTCACAATCAAATAGCTTCTTATAAATTATAACGATTGCAAAAACTTATCTTGCAACCGTTTGGTCAACATCGCACTGATCATTGCTCTAAGCGCCGCAGGCTTAACCATTTTGCGCATATAGCCGACATCCGCCGCTTTGGTTTTTTCTTGAATATCGGCATCGGTAGTGGCAGTGATTAAAATTGCCGGTAAATAGTGACGACATTGCTGGCGCAGCGATGCGATCAATGCCAAACCATCCAGACCATTATCCAGCTGATAATCCACTAATAAGATTTGCACATCATGGTCATGCTGGTGAAATAATTGCTGCGCCTGCTGAAAAGATTCGGCCGCCAATACCCGGCATTGCCAGGTCAATAATAGTTCCACCATGCCGCTAAGCACATCCGGATCATTATCGATACACATTACAGTAATATCGCTAAAACCGACGTTAAGTACTGGCTTTTCGATCACTGGTCTTAACTGGGGCTGCGCAGTTTCAACACCGATAATAAATTTACAGCCCAGCTGTTCTTTTGATACCAGTGTTAAGCTATGACCCAATAACTGCGCCAGGCTCTGGGTGATATTGAGTCCTAACCCCAAACCTCGACCAGCATGCGAAACGCCGCTATTTAACTGGGTAAACTGCTCAAAAACCAGCGATTGTTTTTCCAACGGAATGCCAGGACCATTATCCAGCACCTGGATCATCGCCTGCTCTCGCCCTTTGCGAGCACCTAATAAGACCTTGCCCGGACTGGCGTAACGAAATGCATTACCGATTATATTCTGCAAAATCCGCCGCAGTAAATTGCGATCAGAAGACAGCCACAAGGAAGTGTGAACAATACGAAATTCAACACCCAAGTCAGCCGCAGAAGCGGAAAATTCCCTGCTCAATTCTTCAAACAGGTGATTAAGCGAAAACACCGAATATTGCGGTTTAATATTACCGCTTTCGATGCGGGCGATCTCACCAAGATCTGCCAATAAATCATTCGCCACTTTCAGTGAATGGTCGATATTTTGTACCTGGCGCCGCTGGCTATCATTTAAATTATCCTGATCTGCCAACGCCGAAGTAAACAGGCGCGCCGCCTCTAACGGCTGCATTAAATCATGACTACAGGCTTTTAAATACAAACTTTTTTTAATATGTGCCTGCTCCGCTTTTTCCCGCGCTAATGCTAACGCTTCATTTGCCTGCTCCAGTTTTTGGGTACGCTCCTTAATCAAGTCTTCCAGGTTAACATTCGCATCTTTTAATACCTGTTCTGCCTGACGATAGGCGGTAATATCGGAAAACATCATAACAAAGCCACCGTCGGGCAGAGGATTGCCCTCGATGCGGATCACTTGGCCATTATCCTGCTGGCGCTCCGAACTATGCGAACTGCCTACCTTAAGATGTTGCAAGCGCTTACTTACCTGCTGTTCTATGTTTCCTGTACCGCATAAACCTTTGCTGGCATTAAAGCGGATCAAATGTTCTATCGGCGCGCCTTTATAAATCAACTCTGGGGGATAATTAAACAGGTCAAGGTATTTCTTATTCCAGGCCACCAGATTCAAATCGCTATCAACAATGGAAATACCTTCACTGGCATTTTCAATCGCACTTTGTAGTAAGTGCTCACTATATTGCAACTTCTGACTAGACGCTTCTTCCACCAGCAGGGCAAGATCGTCCAGTGCGATATCCCGCCCATCAAGCGCGGATGATAACACTAAGCGCGCGGAAGAGGCTCCCATAACACTGGCCAAAGTGTTTTCCGTATGCTGCAACAGTTCCTGATTATACGCAGGCGTACCAAGTTCCTGTTTAATATTTTTGCGCTGAAATTTCGCAAAGCTGGTAGCAGCTTTAGTGGTGCCAACAAAACGCGATGCCAGCAATTCCAGCTCTTTGTAGTCGATACGTCGGTTCTTACCACTGGATAACAGTCCAGGTGATTGCCATTCAAGAAACAGAGACGCCTGCACCCGCTCCTGTACCGTTTGCCTGCTGATTTTCGATAACGCCCACATCACAAAAACATTGGCGGCCAGGCTTAGCAGGCTGGAAATACTGTTTGCTGGCAAGATGCCATCATTAAAGGGTTGCTGATAGAGACCAAATTGCGGCAAAAAGTTTAAGATCAACCACAACATAAAACCGATTAAAATTCCACCATAAACCCCGGTTAAACTGGCTCGCCGCCAGTAAAAAGCCGCCACTAATGCCGGAGTTAACTGGGCAAATGCACCAAACGCCACTTCCCCCATTGAGCTTAAGGTATCGGGTGATGCCATCAAAAACACCACATAACCGAGTAAAATCACCATAAGCACCAGTAACTTGCGAATTTTTAACAGCCGATAGCGGAAATGGTCATACTCAATCTGGATGTGACCCGCCTGATGGGAACGAAACAATAACGGAAAGACAATTTCATTACTGAGCATGGTACTTAAGGCAATCGATGAAATGATCACCATGGAACTGGCAGCTGAAATCGCGCCAAGAAATGCCACTAAGGTCAGCCAGGTCTGCTGCTCTATCCAGGGAAGAAACAGTACATAAGTATCTGCCTGAACCGTATCACCTAG
Source organism: uncultured Thalassotalea sp. (assembly GCA_964620605.1). GTDB lineage: Bacteria > Pseudomonadota > Gammaproteobacteria > Enterobacterales > Alteromonadaceae > Thalassotalea_E. The sequence goes on along the minus strand of CAZUHQ010000007.1, from coordinate 60,423 downwards.
TAGCACATGCCCTGCCAGTCCCAACGGCATGGCAAATATCGCAAACACCAACAAATATAACGGAAACAATCGACGGCTGAGCCAGGTATCTTTTTCATCTTTGAGTTCCACCACCATCACCTGAAACTGGCGTGGCAAGGATAAAAACGCTGCCATTACTATGATCAGCATCGCCAACATCGACAGCAAGCTATCTAAGTTCGCATTGTTATAAAGCTGGGCACTAGCGTTTGATTGTCGCCAAATCTCCATCGGCGAATCGAACAAAAAGCAAGAAACAAAAATACCAAGCGCTAAAAATGCAATTAATTTTACTAAGCTCTCAAACGCTATCGCCAATACCACTCCGGGATGACGCTCAGTGACATCAATATTGCGAATACCAAATACAATAGTAAACCCTGCCAACACCAGGCTAACAATCAAGCCAAAACCCCAAGTACTGACAATGTTTGACGCCTGCAATTGCTGGAACGAATAGACAATGGCTTTTAGCTGGAGTGCGATATAAGGCATGGTGCCGATCAACGCGACCAGGGTTACCATGATCGCCAGATTATGCGACTTACCAAAACGCGCCGCCAACAAGTCGGCAATAGAGGTTAAGTTCAGTTTTAAACTGATGCGAATAATGCGCTGGATAAAGGGCCAGGCAAAAAGAAACAGTAAAATCGGCCCAAGATAAATCGGTAAATGAGAAAAGAAATTAGATGCAGCCTGCGCCGATGTCCCTAAAAAACTCCAGGATGTACAATACACTCCGAGCGAAAGCGCATAAATAATACTTTGGCTCTGTTTAATCAGACGGTGACGATATTTATCCCCTAAATAAGCAATAATAAACAGCAAACCAATATAGCTGATACTTATTAATGTCAGTTGCCAGTTCGGGAACATATTATCGCTCGGTTAATTTTATTTTTGTTAGCTTACCAAGTTCAAGTTTGAAAAAACATCTTAAGGATTAAGACTTAAGTCGTAGATCAAGTCTGATGATTCTTATCAACAAGATCACTGGTTAATAAGCGCTTTTGCGCTAGTATTGATATAGGGCTTGGCTGCTGAAAAATTTCACTGCAACGCCCAACTAAGTGAAAGCATGAGCTTCCACTCAATTAGAAAGAGTGGATGCGCTGTACAGGAGAGATAGTAAATGGTGTTTGAGATTGTTCATACCATAGGTTCCACCGTTTATTTCACCATCTTTATCTTATTTCTCTGGATCAGCCGAGTTTCCAGAACCAGTCCAGGCGCAGGCTGGTGGGCACTTGCCCTGGCATTTGCTTTAACGGCAAGGCTGTCACTAATTTTCACCACTTCCATCCAGGACAGTCCATTGCAGTTACTGCTTTACGCGGTATTCAACATACCGGAAAAAGCCTGTTTGCTAGTTGGCATCATCAAATTTTTAAAATGTCGGCATAGTCTCCGCTATCTCCTCGTCCTCACTATTACGATAGAAATACTGATGATAATACTGATCAGCAGCGAGCTTTCCTTGTGGTTTGCCCGTGTACTATTGATTGCCGCCAATAGTGGTTTCCTTATTAGCTGTGCCCTGATCAGCTATCAAAAACGGCAATTTTCTCCCCGTAAACTATTAGTGCTGACATCAATATTTACCAGCTTATTAGCCATTCACTGGCTCAGTTACCCAATAATATTTTTTATCCCTAAGTGGCGCTTTTGGGGTTTTCTACTCGGCACTTCATTAGTACTGGCGATTTATTTAACCTTATTGGCGGCAATATTACTGAACTTTCAAAAACGTTTACTGGACGCCGAAGCCAAAGCACTAAACCTGGCTTATCACGATCCGCTAACCGGCTTAAAAAATAAACGCTATATGAACAACCTATTCGAAAATGCCGTAACCTTGGCAAATCGCCCTCACCAGTTAATGGCGATCCTCTATCTAGATCTCGATAATTTCAAACCGATTAACGATAACGCCGGTCATAAAATTGGCGATCAAGTATTAAAGATGGTTGCCGAGCGATTGATGAAACACACCCGCAGTACAGATATTTGTGCCCGAGTCGGCGGCGATGAATTTGTCTTAATTGCTACTCAATTTGAAAATCAGCAGCAAGTCTGTGATATGGCAATAAAGTTGATACAACAAATCCAATGCGCGATCACCATAGAACGTAAACATTATTTTCTAGGTGCCAGTATCGGTATTAGTTTGTTCCCGAAAGATAGCGAACAGTTAAGCGAGCTTATCGAAAAGGCCGATAGCGCCATGTATCAGGTCAAAGGGGACGGCAAAAGTGGCTATCAGTTTTATCAGGCAACAGCACTGCAAAAATAAAAGAGCAGCTTTAACGGTACATACTTACCAGTTAGCAACTATTAGCACTAAGTTAAAAACACTTTCTAACTTTCGTTCCTTATTTTGGCTATTCAAGATTGAAGCTTGCTTCAACGAATTTTTTGTCGTGTCTCGCTATGCTCGCGACGACCTACGTAGCTTATCAAATCGCTATCATGGGAAAGATGTAGCTTAAAACGCTCGCTATTACAACGAACTTAATCACTAAACGAGAACGAAGCATGGGTCTGCTTCGGCAAAATATCTGGATGGAAAACTCAATCACAGCTATTGCCATCATGGATGATGGCAAAGCGCAGTGGCACAAGGACGTGCCATCTAAGCGCTTGCTCGATGATTGAATTTTTCAGTAAGAATAACATTTTGCAGCAGCGCGGGTGAGTCCAGAGAGGGTTCGCGCAAACCCTCTTTGGGGGCCGTCGAGCCCCCTCGACAAACCAGCCTGCCAATAAGCCCGAATATCGTTAACTAACTGATTTATAAAAACAAAATGAACCTAATGATAGCCATTTACTGAAGTTATTGATTCAGACTAAAAATAAAAAGCGGCTGATTTCCATTATTATCAGCCGCTTTGACATTTGCCTCAAATAACAATCTATCAGAAGCCAGAGAGATGTGTTGGGTGCCAGCCAAACTGACTCCCATGTTAGCGAAAGCTAATGAGTAAAATTAAAAGTCGTAACGCACTGATAACCTTACTTCACGCGGTGTTTGCCAACCTTTAGGGGTATTCCATAACGCATCATCATTAGCAGTTAAATCATCACTTTCGTCAAGATCCTGCACTGAATAACGCTCACCAATTTGTCTAACACTGGTAACACCATCCCAGTTGAACGGGTTACTCACTTGCAGGCTAACATGCGCCTGACCATCGAAAATCTCGGTGAAATAATTAAGTCCCAAACTTAAGTTTTGTAAGGTTTCCATACGACCCGCTGTGCCACGAGGAACCGGCTGTTCATCTTTACGGAAATACTCTGCGCCCCAGGTTGGTAAATCTTCGTGATAACCGAAATGGTTAATCGGCGCACCTGAATACAGGTTGTAGTTAAACGAGGCGCTAAAGTCATCGGTTAACTGATAAGTACCCCAGACCTTAAAGTTATGCGGTCTGTCGTTCGGCAAACGACCATAGCCGTCTTCAACAATTTGCGGTTCGTCGAATGAACGAGTCCAGCCCGGATCGCGCTGATCATTATCAGAACGTACCAAGCCTTCGGTATTACCTTCAGAGCGACTCCAGGTATAAGAACCGGCAATATGGAATTTATCGGTAACATCACCATCGAAGCTAAAAGTGATGGCTTTATATTTACGTTTTGCTTTTGGATAACCTAAATAGGAAGCATCGATAGTTTCTTTGGTTAGCGTGCCGTCACCATTAAAATCTTCCCAGATGGTTAAGTCTTTACCCGGGTTAACAAAGCGCGCTGAACCACCGTTCCACACCTGACCGGCAACGCCTTCAAAACCTGTACAGTCTTTATTGTTATCGGCACACCATTGCAATACGCCCCAGCCGTTTTCACCGGCAAAACCATCAACCTGAACATCTTCAATCGACACTTTCAGATCGCGATAAGTGGCAGTAACGCCTAATACCCAGTTATCATCAACGACTATTTCATAACCTAAGTTAAAGCCATCGAGATACATAGGCTCAAGATCGGCATCGGCAAAGATTGCACCAGGTCTCACTTCTCCATTACCTCTAATCTGTACGCCCTGAACATCGCTCATTACTAACTCACCGGTATCGGTATTAAAGTCTTCAACGATGCGGTAATAACGAATATCGCTTTCTGGCGAAACAAAACGCTCACTAACCCTAGCTGCCACCGGCTGATAGTAACGGCCATAGTTAAAGAACACTTTTTGTGAACCATCGCCGTTAATGTCGTAGTTTAGCTCTAAACGCGGCGCGATCTGGTTATCCATATCGATCCACTTTTCACCATTACTGGTAGTGTTAGAGAAGGCTTCGTTCCGTAAACCAAACTTGGCCACTAAGTTGTCAGTAACTTGCCAGGTGTCCTGAATATAATAGGCAGAAAACTTACCATCAAAGTCTGCGTCTTTATCAAACTGGCGTGCATAATGATAGTCACCAGCAGGCATAGTAAACTCACCATCAACACAGGCGGCACCTGAGTCACACCAGCGTGTGCGCTCGGAAGTTGAATGCCATACTTCTGAGCTTGAATACTGCATGCCATCCGGGCCATGACCGCGACCAGTAGTTTTCGAATTAGTATCGTCCTGTTCATAACCGAATGCTAAAGTATGGTTATCGGCAATATCCCATTCAAAATCGACTCTAAAACTGTCACGGGTATCTTCACTGGTCGAGCTATATTCCCCAACAGTGTTAGTCACCAGTACATTACTGCTTCTTCTGTCGCGCACCCAAAATTGATCTGAGGTACCTAAACGGCCATCATTTTCCGTTTCCATTCGGCCCCAGCTAGCACTAACCGATAAACTCTCGGTTAAATAACCGGTATAGTTGGCGATATAAATTTTATTATCAGTTTCAAAAGTGCGATCCAGATTATCGATGCTCGCTCCCTTTAACTCACCTAAACCAGTAACCGGTGACCAGAAATACTTATGGTCTGTGGTATCTCTTTGGCTATCCATATAAGTAAAACCAAAAGCATGGTCTTCGAATAATTGAAAATCCAGGTTAACGAACAAATTATCACGGTCTACTTTGCGCTTGGTATATTGAGTCGTACCTTCACCTTTATCCGCCCATTCTGAGTTTTCATTGCTCGGCGCATAAAGGGCGTAGAAAAACACTTTGTCTTCAATGATCGCACCACTGGCCCATACTGAAATTTCTTTATCATCTATCTTGGTTTCTGAATTGCGATAATGGTTAGTCCAGCCTTCACCCTGGTTATCGGAATAGTTAAAATCAGGGGACGTGCCTCTTAAGCCACTCGGCTGCCAGTCAAATTTACCGCCGAAAGAGAATTCATTTTCACCGGTTTTTGCCACCATGTTAGTGACACCACCAACGGTACGGCCGTACTGCGCTGGGATACCACCATTGATAACATTGATTTGATCGACTGCTTCCCAGGCAAAATCAGAAATCAGCGCGTTATAACGAATATCGGTAATATTAAAACCATTAAGGTAATAACCGTTTTCCGCCACTGAGCCACCGGCCGAACTAACTAAACGACCATCAGAACCACCAATGCCACTGAAAATCCCGGTTGAGCCCATGCTGTTACCTGGCGCCATCACAGCTACCGATGATACATCTTCGCCTACCGGCAATATCGCTAGTTCATTGGCACTAAATACCACCCCTTGCTGAGAACTTTCAACATCAATTTTTGCGACCTGGGTACCACGAATTTCAATCACTTCAACAGAATTATTACCGAGAGCAATATCACCAAGATTGGTGGTTTGGCCGATAGAAATCAGTAAATCTTTTAATTCCGCACTTTGGTAACCATCTTTAGAAATCATAACGTTATAGCGACCAACTGGTAGGCCTTTTAACGAAAATTCACCATTTGCGTTTGACTGAACCGACCGTTTAAAACCTTTGGTACTATGCGTTAATACAATAGTCGCATTGGCGAGATCAACCCCCGAGGCCTCAACTGAACCTCGAATTTGACCATAAGTATCACTTGCCGCAAACGCAGCAGGCATAGATAAAAACAACGCAGAGCCAACCGCCAACGCGGCCAGCGACTTACGCGGCGTAAAACCGCTATTTAATAGTTTTGACATTATTATCCCCTGTTAGCTACTAACTTATTTGATAAATTTGTTATTATTCATTCTATTTAGATATATTGTATACAGTATATCTAAAGCAAGTATATTGAACACAAAAGAAACATTCAAGTAACAAGCTGTTAAAAATTTATACAAAAAGTTAATCGGCAGAATTGCCATTGGATGAACTAACAGATGTCCATGGTGGCTTAACGGTTTATTGTCATGCCTCGCTACGCGAGTGACGACCTACGCGACTTATTAAATCATTAGTCAACTGGGTATAAGTTAAAATAGATATTCTATAGATTGCTTACTAAATCAAAACTAGTTCAAACACTAGGAAATATGGATTAACGTTAACTGATAGTGGCGGCGATTTCTGGCGCAAGCTCATTAAACTGCTCAAAGACTTGCTCGTTGATCGCCAATTGCTGTTGCAATTCCTGGTAGTCTTGGTTGCTGACTTCCTGTTTCAACCACAATAAGTAATATTCACTTAAACGATTGGCACGCAGCAACAGCTTGGCTAATGGACTTACCGCCTGCTGTTTTTGTTGTTCTAATGCCTCGATATATATCGCTGGTAATTGCCATCCTTGCGCGCACAGATAACTGATCTCTAATGACAAATCTGTCATCAAAACTTTAAATTCCCGGCTCGATGGCATCAGTGAGCGAAATGTTTTACCGCTCACTTCTGTTAAGCAGTTAAAAACGATAATTCGCCCCAAGTCATGGATTAAACCGATAAAATAGGCATCCGCCTCGCTATCACCTTCCTGCTTGGCCAAGAGTTCACATAAAGTGGCACACTGCACTGAATGCGTCCAGATTAGCCGACCATAAAGCTTGTAAAATATCGGCTCACACGGGATAACTTCCGCCAGCAACAAGGTACTGGCGATTTTCATTAACCCGGCGGTACCTAAAAATGACGCCGCTTTGCGTAAATGAACCACTTCGGTATTATTATGGTTATATCTTGCAGTATTAGCCACTTCCAACACTTTCGCGGCAAATGTTGGATCTCGTTCAATAATGGCAAGATAAGTAAAGATATCGCTGTGGGGATCTTTGACCGCATCTAATAACTTGATCAGCATTTCCGGCAGCAAAGGCATACGATCACTTAATTCTTGTGGCTCTCTTAGTTTTTGTACCAGATGACTAAAAGTAGTGCGCTCGATAAGGCTCATACTGTCGCAAGTATGGACACTGCCAAACATAGCATCATAAAAATCAGTATTTATTTGCTCTACTGGGAGCTGATTTTTAGCCACAAACACTAAGCCTTAGATAGTTCAACACATATAATGCCAGCATCAGTCAATCCGTTATAAATGCCGACTATCTAATAGTTTAAATGAAACCAAGGCAGCTTAGCGAGTTTTTTAAAGAACTTTATCTGTTGGCTATGTTCCTTTTAATTGTGGTTGTTACGCTAATCTATTGATAAATAAGGATGTTGCTATGGTGATAAAAACAAGCAACACCAGCAGGGATGCTGGTGTTGAGCATCCATGGATGGACTTGCGCGTCTTGTTTGTTTACCTAGCAACAGTTATCGGGAACATAGCCTATCTGTATTATGGTTTACGATACTCGATAAGGGCTTAACTCGATAGATTGCGTTGCTCAGGTAAGTCACTAAGATATTCAACAAATTCCACTTCGAAACCATCATTATCGAGAAAATAGACATTGCGACGATACGGCTCATCCGCACCGACTTTAGCAATATGATAGCCAGCATTTTGCAAACGACTAATCACTTGTTCGAGATTGGTAACAACAAAAGCAAAATGCGCTAACCCTACTTGATGCCCTGCCAACTCTCGATTACTACCAATGCCATTATCATTAAAAGTAATGTATTGATAATCGTCGCCAAAATGCAGCCAATTTCTCATTTTCCCCGACCATAAACCCTCTCCCTGCTGGCGAATTCTCCAATGGGGAAATGCCGCCTGGTAAAAAGCTAACGCCCGCTCCAAATTAGCCACGACTAGATTAAGGTGCTCTATTCTGATCATATTACTTTCCCTTATTTACCTGCCTTTTATTTTACTGCCATAGTCGCATTAAACAGTTTTACTGTTCGATATACGAGCTGCGACGATAACGCTTGGTTTTTCTTTAACTGTTGCTTGATTAACTGCATGGTATGGCTCCTTTTTGTCAATAACGAGCGCCACTGTAAAACCTCAACTTAAGTTGAAGTAAAGTGTTTTTTTTCATAAAGTGATAAAAAAGCTTTCGGAGCATAATATGGAAGAAGCAAATTTAACCGTCGGACAAGTGGCAAAGCGTTGTGGGGTAACAGTGTCGGCTTTGCATTTTTATGAGCGCAAACAATTAATCCGCAGCTGGCGCAATCAGGGCAACCAAAGGCGCTATAAAAAAGAAGTGCTGCGCCGGGTCTCCATTATTAAGGCGGCACAAAAAATGGGCATTAGTCTGGCTGAAATTAAACGTTCATTTGCCAGCTTGCCAAATAATAAAACAGCGGATCATAACGATTGGGAGCAGCTTGCACAAAACTGGCAGCAGGATCTCAATAACCGTATTCAATACCTTAACCGGTTAAAAGACTACTTGTCTGGCTGCATCGGTTGCGGCTGTTTATCAATGAAAAAATGCCCACTCTATAACAGTGAAGATAAACTGGCCGAATTAGGCCCAGGCCCCGTGCTTTTGGAACAACCATCAGCAAACGAAAAATAAAACGATTATATTGAAAGGCTTAGCAAAGCTAGCCAGGCCTTGGCTTTACAAGCTTAGTGATAGTTTCTCTGATTTATTTTTTAGCGGCTTAAATAGAAAGTAATGCCATGGACGAAGAATTACAGTCAAGCATATTGATAGTTGACGATAGCATCATTAACATTCGTATTGTTTCGCAAATGATCACAGATTTAGGCCATCAAATACATATAGCGAAAAACGGCATCGATGCCTTAAAATTGCTAACCCACATCAAACCTAGCATGATTTTACTCGATATCAAGATGCCGAAAATGGACGGTTTTTCCTGTTGTCAGCGCATTAAAAAATCTGCCAGCAGAGCCGATATTCCTATTGTCTTTATGTCGGGTTCTCACGATAACCAAGATATCGCTAAGGCTAAAGCGCTGGGTGGTAAAGGTTATCTCACCAAACCTATCAACTATAGCCAGCTTAGAAAAGAAATAGAATTTAATATGCCGTGGTCGAATGTCTAATACCAAGTTGACTAATGATTTAATCAACTTGGTATAACAAGGCGGCTATCAACCACCGCCTTGCTATGAATTAAACGCTAAATTTCATAATCAACTACAGCATAACCTAATGCCTGCAATTGAGGTTTCAAGGTTTTCGCATCCCCAACGACGACAATAAACATCTGCTCGAGATCTAAGTGCTTTTTCGCCAAGTCATTAATTTTCTGCTGGCTGATAGTGTTAACTATCTCGTTGCGCTTGTTAACAAAATCCGGCGTTAAATCGTATTCAAGAATCTGGGCAAGAAAACCTAATTTAGCGCGTGGCGTTTCATATTTTAACGCATCATTTTGATTGATCGCACTGCGCATAAACGCCAGCTCTTCCTCAGTAATACCCTGTGTAGCATAGTTTTTAATTTCTTTAACCAGCTCGACCAAAGATTTATCGGTGACATCCGCTCTAACTCCTGCCCCGGCACTATAACTACCAAAGAATTTATTACCACGAAAATAAGAGCCGGCACCATAGGTATAACCTTTGTCTTCGCGCAAATTTAAATTAATCCGGCTGTTAAACGCACCACCAAGGACAAAGTTCATCAGGTTTGACTGGTAAAACTCACCATAAGTGTCTCGAGGCATTGAACGCTTACCGATGCGGATCGCCGATTGCGCGGCCTGATCTTTATTAACTAAATAAATCACCCCAGCTTTAGTCTCAGGCAAAGGTAGAGATAATTGTAACTCCTGCCCTTTGCCTTGCCACTTTTCAAAAGTACTAATCGCCTTAATTATTCTTTGTTCAGGCAAATCTGAAACAACAATCAGCTGACTGTTAAATGGCTTTACCTGCTGGGTGTAAAACGCTTTGACATCAGCAAGACTAATGTTGCTTAAGCTGGACTCAGTGCCACCACCCGGCAGTGCGGCGATGTTATCCCTGTGTAGTAACTGACGAAATGCCGTTGATGCCAGATATTCAGCATCTTTTTTACTGTTGATCACCCCTTGAATGGCATTGCTTTTATTGCGGGTAAATTCACTGTTGATAAAGGCTGGCGACATTAGCTTTTCATACACTAACGCCAGCGTCGGTGTCAGGTTTTTGGTAAGCGCATTGATATTAACGTTTAAGTATTGATCACCTGCTGAAATCGATACTGAGCTGCCAAGCTTTTGCAACTCCTGACTCATATCTTCAGCGCTACGCTTAGTGGTCGACTCATTGAGCATATCCGCCAGTAGCGCCACTAAACCCGCCTTATCCGGGCTCTCATAATAATGGCCTGCTGGGATCTTAAGCAGTATTGAAGTGGTCGGTGTTTCAATACTTTGACTGCCAAGCACTCTAATACCGTTTGCTAAACTATGTCGCCACATTTTAGGCACATCAACCGCTTTATTCGCAGAGGCTTTTGGCATCACGCTGCGGTCAAAGTTATCCTGTGCGCTGCGCATTTTAAGATCGTCCGCGCTAGTTTCACTGGCAGTCGCGCTGATATTACGAGCCGGTGGCGTAAAATTATCCTTCGCCGCTGCTAATGCCAGTTGTCCTTTTGGCACCACGCTCATAATCACGCTGTGCTGGCCTTTGACATATTGATTAAAAACCCGCATGACATCAGCCTTGGTTACCTGATTATAGCGGGCGACATCCTGCTCGATATAATTGGCATTACCGGTAAAGGTTTGATAACTCGCCAGCGTACTAACTTTGCCCGAGACACTTTGCAAAGCAAAAATCATCTTCGCTTCCATCTCGGCTTTTACTTTTATTAAATCATCGTCCTGCACGCCGCGTTGCTCGAATTCCACTAAGGTTTGACGAATAATTTGCTCGAGATCCGCCAGCGATTTACCGGATGCCGGATGCGGCAATGCGAGTAAATTAAAACTACAAGCAAGCTCTGCACAGGGGTGGTTCACCGATGCCTGTACCGCTATCTGATTTTTTACCAGATTTTTATACAGGAGTGATGTTTTGCCGCCGCCTAAAATATTCGATAACACATCTAGCGCCGCTTCATCCTGATGACGGCCATAAACCGTTGGAAACGACATATAAAGCAACGGCAGATGGATATTATCTTCCATCGAGATATAACGGTCGCTATCAAGCGTTACCGGTAACTTTTCCGGCATTATCACTTCAGGGCCGCGAGGAATAGTGCCAAAGTATTTTTTCACTAATGCCAGCGTCTGTGCTTCATCAATATCACCACCGATAGTAATAGTCGCATTATTTGGGCCGTACCAGCGCAAAAAAAACGCTTTTAAGTCATTAACATTAACTCGATCCAGATCTTCAAGGTAACCGATAGTCTGCCATGAATACGGATGGCCAACCGGATAAAGCGCCTCACTAACCCGCTCTCTTAACAAGCCATAAGGGCGATTGTCATAATTTTGCCCACGCTCATTTTTCACTGTCTCGCGCTGTACTTCAAATTTTTCCTGAGTAACAGCATTGAGTAAAAAACCCATGCGATCCGCTTCCAGCCATAATACTTTTTCCAATTGATTTGCTGGTACAGTTTCAAAATAGTTGGTGCGGTCACTGTTGGTGGTACCGTTTAACCGGCCACCGGCTTCGGTAATAATTTTAAAGTGCTGCTCATCGCCAACATGTTCTGAGCCTTGAAACATCATGTGTTCAAAAAAGTGGGCAAAGCCGGATTTACCTACTTGTTCACGCGCCGAACCAACGTGGTAAGTGACATCGACATGCACTAAGGGATCGGAATCATCCTGATGTAAAATCACAGTTAAGCCATTATCCAGAACATATTTCTGATATGGAATAATGGTTTTTCCGGGCTCTGCCACCACCTGCTCAACAAAGTTCACTCCCTGAATGACTTCAGGCTGTTGCACTTGCAAATTATTTACATTGGTTTGCTGACAAGCCGCCAGGCAAGACAGTAATAACGGAATTGACCACCTCTTCAATGTCATTTCATTCGTTCCTTTTTAACTATTTACTACTAAAACCATTAGCGGAAATTTGTATTTCTGACACTTTGCCGTATTTTTTCAAATTGTCTCTGATTTCATCTGCCTGACCAATAACGACAAACTGCAAATTTTGCTGTGGAAAATATTGACTAATCAGCTCTTGTGTTTTCTCGACCGTTAACGAATCAACTTGCTGTTCAAAGCTATTGATATAAGCCTCATTAAACTGATAACCATACATGTCTGCTAATAAACGAGCAAGCTGGGCAGAAGTTTCAAAATTTGGCGGAAATTGGCCTTTGACATAGGCTTTTGCCGACGCCAGAGTGGCTTCATCTATCCCCTGTTGCCATAGGCGGGCATAAGTTTTTAATGCTAAATCTATTGCCTCGACTGTGGTTGCGGTTTTGGTAAAGGTCGAAATCACAAAATTGCCATCCTGACCGTAAGCATTAAATCGACTACGAGCACCATAAGTTAATCCGGCATTGACCCTGAGCTCATCATTGAGCCAGGAGGTAAATCGACCACCTAAAATAGTATTGACCACAGATAAGCCAACTCTGTCTTTATTCGCTTTGCTTATCCCCTTGCCGCCGATCAAAAAAGTTGACTGCCTGGCATCGGGCTTATTAACTAATAGCAGCTGTGATTTTTGCGGGGCTGGGGTGTTTGCAACCGCAGATGGCTGTACAATGGCGGTATTTTTCCAAGCACCAAACAAGGCATTGATCTTGGTCTTCATTAACTGGCTATTAAAATCACCAACTAGGATCACGGCACTATTTTTCGGTTGATACCATTTTTGATAATAACTTGTGATATCGCTCAATTGCAGCGCCTTGATTGACTGGCTATCGCCCTGCACTACAGCACCATAGCCCTGTTCACCAAATAGTAAACGATTAAAGTAGTTGTTAATCACAGCACTCGGCCGTTCTTTATTTTGTTGCAGCTTCAGTAGGTGGCGCTGCTTGAATTTATCGAATTCCTCACTATCAAAGCGCGGCACCATTACCAGATCGCGAATAATAGGCAATATTAATTCTTTGTCTTTACTGGCAAATGACGCACCGAGCGTGGCGAATTCCAAATTAGCGGAACTAAAAAGTTCTGCGCCGACAAAATCAACGGTCTGATCTAGCTCTTTTTTCGCGAGTTTTTCCGTGCCCAATAATAAGTTATTGGCGGTAACATAACTCAAGCCTGAGTGTTTATCGTCTTCAATCGCACCCGCTCGCACCACGATATTAACATCGATTAACGGCACTTCCTTTTGCTCCATCAAATAAACCGTTAAACCATTTTCCAGCGTTACTTTTTCGTACGCAGGTAACTGATAGTTGGCCTGAGTGAAAAAACTGCTACTGATCAGCATTACTCCACTGAAAAATTTAAAGATCTTCAGCATTGCTATCCTCCTGTGCTGATAAGACTCCGACGGTACGATTGGCTTTTCTTAGATATTTTTTGGCAACTGTTTGCACATCTGCCACTGTCACCCGGTTATAGGCCTCAGGCGCAGTAAATAATTTCTTATAGTCGCCAAAATACATTTCATAACTGCCAATAGTGTTAGCTTTACCGTTAATGGTCGCCATTTGACGATAAAACTGTACCAACTTGGTATTTTTTACTTTTTGCAACTCTTGTTCGCTAATGCCATCTTTGATGATTTGATTGACCTGCTTAATTATTCCTTGTTCTAACTGCTGGGCACTGACATCCTGCGCCGCTACCGCATAAATATAAAATAAATTGGGGTCAATCGATTCCGGCTGGTAAGTAAATACCGAACTGGCAAGCTGCTGCTCATTAACCAAACTCATTTGTAAGCGCGAACTGTCACCGGTTGATAGCACGTCACTTAGAATATCCAAGGCATAATATTCATCGCTCTGGGTTTTCGGCACATGGTAAGCCATTAAGATATTTGGCGTTGTCACTGAGGCTTTTTGCAGATATACCCGGCGCTCCCCTTTTTGCTCCGGCTCGACCGTATGCACTTTACGTGGCGGCGTTTGCGCTGGAATAGGTTCAAAATATTGCTTGGCAAGTTGCTTCACTTGCTCAACCGTAACATCGCCGGCAATCACTACTACGGCATTATTCGGTGCATAATAGGTTTTGTGATATTGCTTAAGATCTTCAAGACTCCAGTTGTCGATATCCGATTGATGACCGATCACCGACCAACTGTAGGGGTGTGCACGAAACGCGGCATTTTTGACTTCTTCCGAAATCGCCCGGTAGTTTGAGTTTTCCAGTCCGGTGCTACGTTCGGATGTCACCACGCCGCGCTCGCTTTCAACCATTTGCTTATCTATCGCTAAGTTGGCAATGCGGTCAGCTTCCAGATCGAACATGGTTTCCAACGCGGATGCCGGAAACCAGTCGGTATAAACGGTTAAATTTTCCGTGGTGTAGGCATTATTACTACCTCCGGCGGCTTCCATGGTGCGGTCAAACATCTTAGGGCCATACTTTTTCGCGCCGTTAAACATCATATGCTCGAAAAAATGTGACAGGCCGGTAATGCCAGGATACTCATTGCGAGACCCGACCTTCCAGAATAAATACATATTGGCATTCGGGATAGAATGATCTTCTAACACCATGACTTTCATGCCATTTTCCAGAGTAAAAGCGGTAATGTCATCCACTTTGGTATTGGCGAATACACTAAAATTACCTAGCAGCCCCGCCAGAAGAGTTAGTATTGCTAACAACTTCATTGATTTGCTCCATCATAATAACGATTGAATGAACTGATAGTTAAAATTAACCACCAATTTAATAACAGAAACTTAACATAGTTAGTGATGGCTCGCTTTAAAAATTAGACTAGTAATTAACTAAACAGGATAAATAACATCGAAACACGGGCTTATTAAGGAAAACCGGTTAAAATTCACCCGTTATCAACAAGTACTACTGGTGCTGCTATTATCAAAGCTGTTCAGTAGAATAAGCATCAACATTAAACCACAGGCATCAAAATGAGCGACACAGTGCGTAAAATATTCACTCTACTATTGATATTAGTGACCTTGCCCTGCTGGTCTTATTCTTCGGTATGGCGAATCACTAAAAACAACCAGCATATCTATATCGGCGGTAGCTTGCACATTCTGCCAGCATCAGCCTATCCATTACCTCAGGGCTTTGACACAGCCTATCAGGCCAGTGATCTATTAGTATTGGAAACAGCTGTACCCGAAGCCGGCGATATTAAATTTCAACAACTGCTGAAACAAACTGTGTCTTTAGCACCAGGGCAGCAATTATCTGATATCTTGACTCAGCAAACCCTCCAGACACTAACTGCCTATCTGGAAGACGCAGGCGTTAAATTAAGCGCTGTCCAGCAATTTAAGCCCGGCTTTGTCGCCACCCTATTGGCAAAATTAGCGGCGCAAAAGGCCAAGCTCGCCGGTACTGGGGTCGATTTATATTTTGAACAAATGGCAAAAAGCGATAGCAAAGCCATCAGCTATCTGGAATCGGCCGAATTTCAACTTAAGCTGGTAGCACAATTGGGGCAAGACAATCCGGATCGCTTTATTAAAGACAGCCTAAGTCACTTGGCTGACTTTCAAACTAACTTTAACCAAATGCTTGTCGCCTGGCAAAACGGTGATAGTCAAATCCTGGAAAAACTTATCATAGAACCAATGAAATCAGGCGATGCCAAGCTATTTAAACTTATGATGACCGACAGAAATAACCAGTGGCTAACAAAGATTGAAGCCATGTTTAACGATTCACAAATAGCATTTGTTCTGGTCGGTGCTGGCCACCTGGTGGGAGAACAAAGCGTATTACAACTGCTAGCTAACCGTGGCTATCAGGTTCGACAATTAACGGGTAGCGCCCACTAATAAATTGAACAAAAAACTTGCAAAAAACAAAAAGTGATATCATTATGATATCAACCTATATGTTTGGAGCAACTTATGTTTACAGAAAAAGAAATAAAAGCGCCAAATGGCATCATGTTTATTTTTGTAGTGTTAGCATTTCAATTAACAACTTTCGCCATTGTTATTAATGCCATCATACATACCTCTGCGGGTCAGGCAATTATTGGTATTTTACTGGCAATCGCCGTGTTTATCTGCTGGTTTGGTTTCTTTATGGTTAATCCAAAAGAAGCACGGGTATTACAGTTGTTTGGCAAGTACGCAGGTACCGTCCATGCCCCGGGTTTGCGCTGGGCGAACCCGTTTTACACTAAATCTCGGGTCTCAATGCGAGTGAGAAACTTTGAAAGCGGTAAGCTAAAAGTCAATGACAAAAATGGTAACCCAATTGAGATTGCCGCAGTGATCGTTTGGGAAGTAATAGATACTGCCGAAGCGGTTTTCCATGTCGACGATTATGAAGATTTTGTCTCGATTCAAAGTGAATCTGCATTAAGAAACTTGGCTACTAGTTATGCTTATGATCATCATGAAGATGACGATATTTCCCTGCGCAGTAATCCGGTTGAAATTTCTGAAGCGCTGAAACAGGAAGTACAGGAACGATTGCAAAAAGCCGGTGTTAATGTGATCGAAGCGCGGATAAGCCACCTTGCTTATGCTCCGGAAATTGCCAATGCCATGCTGCGCCGCCAGCAGGCGATGGCGATAATTGCCGCACGACAAAAAGTAGTAGAAGGTGCGGTTGGCATGGTAGAAATGGCGCTTAATCATCTATCGGAACGCGAAATTGTTGAACTCGACAGTGAGCGTAAGGCCGCCATGGTCAGTAATTTACTGGTGGTATTATGTAGCGACGAAGCGGCGCAACCTGTCGTCAATACCGGAAGTCTGTATTAAAATAGCCAAAGATAAAGGAGGCTTGACCTCCTTTACTGTTGATAAATCGATTAGAGGTTGCTGTGGCGAAAAAAGCCTACCCGTTAAGAATTAATGAAGAAATACTCAAAGCGATGCAGCAATGGGCTGACGACGAACTACGCAGTCTCAATGCACAAATCGAATATGTACTGCGCGATGCCTTACGTAAAACCGGCAGAAGCAAGCCCCGATCTATCACTCCAATAGTCGACCCCAGTGACGACGAATCCGCATAGCTCCCGCTACTCGCGGTTATTAGCCCTGATAATCTAGAAATATAACTACATTACCAATTTATGATGGAAAAGCACTAGATGAAAAAAAAGCCGAAAATCATGATTTTCGGCTTATAGCTATGAGGAAAGCTAGAATATACAAATTATTACAACAAGCGTTCGCTTAGGAACGGATTGCATTATAGAGTAAATGCTCATTCACTGTAAAGCATTTTTGTAATAAAATTACAAAAATGTTGTAAAACTACTTTCCGTTAAGGCTCACATCGCTCGAAACAAGCTACAGGGTTATCATATCCTCTAATGTGCCTGTTCCCAGTTATCACCAATACCGGCTTCGGCAATTAACGGCACATTCAATTCCACCGCATTATTCATGATCTCCACCAACTTTTCTGTCACCTGCTCGACAATATCTTGATGAATTTCGAAAATAAGTTCATCGTGTACCTGCATGATCATTTTAATCCGTGGGTCATTTTGCTCACGAATCCAGCTATCAACGGCCAGCATCGCCTTTTTAATAATATCGGCAGCTGTGCCTTGCATTGGCGCATTGATCGCCGCGCGCTCCGCACCTTTGCGGCGCATCGCATTTTTTGATTTAATTTCCGGCAAATATAATCGACGACCAAATAGGGTTTCTACATAACCTTGTTCGGTCGCCTTTTGACGAGTGTCTTCCATGTAACCATGAATACTCGGATAACGCTCAAAGTACTTATCCATATATTGCTGCGCCTGGTTACGAGCAATGCCAAGCTGTTTCGCCAGACCAAATGCCGACATGCCGTAAATCAAACCAAAGTTAATTGCTTTTGCACTGCGGCGT
Organism: uncultured Thalassotalea sp.; assembly: GCA_964620605.1. Lineage (GTDB taxonomy): Bacteria > Pseudomonadota > Gammaproteobacteria > Enterobacterales > Alteromonadaceae > Thalassotalea_E. The sequence goes on along the minus strand of CAZUHQ010000007.1, from coordinate 42,260 downwards.
TGATCACTGGTGACTTGCTCAAGCTCGACGCCAAAGATCTCGGCAGCAGTGGCCTGATGGACGTCTTTGCCCTGAGAAAATGCCGCTAATAAACCGGGATCATCCGATAAATGCGCCATAATGCGTAGTTCGATTTGTGAATAATCAATGGCGACAATTTTATGATTTTCCGGCGCGATAAAGGCATGGCGAATTTTACGTCCTTCTTCACTACGAATCGGAATATTCTGCAAGTTAGGATCGGTCGATGATAATCGCCCGGTGGCTGCCACCGCCTGATGATAGGAAGTATGTACCCGCCCTGTTTTATCCGACACCATTAATGGTAACTTGTCAGTATAAGTAGATTTTAATTTGCTTAAACCGCGGTTTTCCAAAATCACTTTCGGCAACGGATAGTCTAAAGCCAGCTCCTGTAACACTTCCTCTGCAGTAGACGGCGCACCTTTCGGCGTTTTCTTGATCACTGGAATTTTCAAATCTTCAAACAAGATCTTTTGTAGCTGTTTCGGAGAGCCTAAATTAAAACTCTGCCCGGCAATATTATGCGCTTCAACTTCCAGTTCTTGTAATCTAGCCCCTATCGTTTGACTTTGCTCAGCTAATAAATCTGAATCAATTAACACGCCATTTTGCTCCATTCGAGCAAGCACAGGCAATAATGGCATTTCAATTTGCTGATAAACCGCAAGCTGGTCGCTAAGTTTGACTAATTTTGGATACAGAGCCTGATGAAGACGTAAGGTAATATCGGCATCTTCTGCGGCATAATGGCCGGCTTTTTCAATATTAATCTGATTAAAGGTCAGCTGTTTAGCACCCTTACCGGCTATATCTTCAAAATGTACCGTTTTATAATCCAGATATTTTTCTGCCAGCGCATCCATATTATGACGAGTGGCAACACTGTTCAGGCAATAAGATTCCAGCATGGTATCAAACGCTATGCCTTGCATCTGGATACCGTAATGACTAAGCACATTAGTGTCATATTTTAAGTTCTGCCCGATTTTCACAACCTCGGTACTTTCCAACAGCGGCTTTAATTGCGCTAACACCCAATCTAATGCTAATTGCTCGGGGGCATCCGGATAGTCATGCGTCAACGGTACATAAGCCGCTTTGCCTGGCTCGACAGCAAAAGACAAGCCCACCAATTCAGCTTTCATATAATCCAGGCTGGTAGTTTCAGTATCAAAAGCAAACGCCTCGGCTTTACTCAATTTTTCCAGCCAGGAATTAAACTCTGCTTCAGTAAAGAGTATTTGGTAATCAATACTTTCCGGCGCGTTAACCGTTTCAGCTTTATCGCCTTCATTGTCATTGGCAGTTTCTGTACTCGCAGTCTGGCTGCCAGATTGTAAGTCTGCCAGTAAACGTCGCAATTCAAACTTTTTATAAAGCTCTGTTAACTTATCAGTGTCTGGGGCGATTGGATGTAACTGTTCTACCGATTGTTCCAGTTCAACATCCAACTTAATAGTCGCCAGTTGATATGAAAGCGGCAATTGCTCCAGCGCATTACGCAGATTCTCACCAATTTTACCTTTCACTTTATCGGCATTGGCAATGACATTTTCAAGCGTTTCATGCTCAAGCAACCATTTTACTGCGGTTTTAGGACCGCATTTTTCCACTCCGGGAATATTGTCGACTTTATCTCCCATTAGCGCCAAATAGTCGATGATCTGATCTGGACGAATGCCGAACTTTTCAATCACACCTGCAACATCCATTTCAACATTAGTCATGGTATTTATTAACCGTACGTGCTCATTTACCAGCTGCGCCATATCCTTATCGCCAGTGGATATCACGGTTTCAATTCCCGCCTGAGTCGCCTGATGTGCCAGCGTGCCAATAACATCATCCGCCTCGACCCCTTCGATCACCAGTAATGGCAAACCCATGGCGGCAATAATTTCATGAAGTGGTGCAATTTGACTGCGTAAATCATCCGGCATCGGCGGGCGATTCGCCTTGTATTCAGCGTACATCTCGTTGCGAAAGGTTTTTCCCTTGGCATCAAATACCACCACGACATTACCGTTCGGATAATCTTTTTTCAGGCTGCGGATCATGTTAAGCACACCAGTAATCGCACCGGTCGGTTGACCATCCGCTGTTGATAAGGCTTGTAAATAAGGCACGTGATAAGCACGGAATAAATAAGACGAACCATCAACTAAAATTAATGGCGATAATGGCGTATTCGACATCAAATAACCCTTTAACTAAAAATTTGCGCTAGCATGACATATTCAAGTCACTGACTCTATAAGGAAAAGCATTTTTATTAATAAATGAAAACCTTATCTGTGGATAACTTTGTTGACAAGCAATAGAAGAGGCCACAAAGATGCAGGTTCTTTATGGTTAATAAAATAACTAAACGGCTGTTATTTAAGAAAAAAGGTAAGAATAAAATCCTTTTAACACTATTATTATTTTAATTTTTTTAATGTGAATAAGTAATTTCACTATAAAAAGTGCTGGACAAAATTTATGCGAATATCTCGTCCAAGGGTGTAAGAGATTACCAGAATTATTTGCTAATACCAGTCAATTATTAAAATTTTTTTAAAGAAATATTAAAGATGCAAATAACAAAAAAACATAAGGCTGAAGTAGCAAGAGGTAGCGACCCTTAAAGCAAAATTTTCGCCAAATAATTTTTATGGTTATTACTAACAAATTAATGTCTGTTAAATAACCTGTACTCTGACAATCACAAGACAAAAAGTAAAACCTTTATTTTTCAAATAATTATAATAATGTCGGGTAAATGTCGGGGATTTTTTACTATCAACATGTTACTTATTGACCCACTCACTAGCGATAGCAACAGAGGTAGTAATGCGAGGTATTAATGATAGTTAAGCAGTTAAGGTTAAGCCGTCGGCTTTCCCAGGAACAGTTAGCCCAAATGTCCGGCTTAAATGTTAGAACCATACAACGTATTGAAAGCGGCAAATCACCGAGTAACGAATCACTCAAATGCATTGCCGCAGCATTAGATGTTGAAATAACACAACTGACTAAGGAGCACTTTATGATAGATAAAAAATCCAGTGACTGGCAGAACTTACCACTGTTTTTAAAATGCTGGTTCACGCTCAACTTTTTAAGTGCCCGTCCGAATAAACCTGCCGCAAACAGGGTTAAATACCTGTCTCATTTAGGAGGCTTTTTGGCGTGCTCTGTAGGAGTAGTCAACGAAGCGGCATTAGTTGGCGGGTTACTGCTGCTGGCCAATGCCTATTTGTTTGAATTATTGATTTTCCAAGGAGATAAATACGGCATTTGGTTTGATTAATTTTATTTCAGACAAAAACATCAAACCGCACAAGGTTATTTAATTGGCCTAATCGCTAGCTTGGGCGATATGATCATCTATCAGCTGCTAACCGATGCCTTTTCTTATGTCCATCCGGATTGCCAGCCAAACTCCTATGCCTTTAAGACTCTGATGGCTGATAATTCAAAGAAACTGACTTATTTTATTGCCAAACACTGGCATTTTCCCGAAGCGATTTTATCGGTACTGGCGCTGCAAACCAAATTACCAAGGCAGCAACACTGCCACTGCTTTTTAAGAAAAACCCTGTCGCCTGTTACATCTATGAAGCAAACCTACTGAGTGAACTACAAACTCGCTACGACCATCAGCTCATCGACAACGATTACCTGATTAAAGCCAAAGAACAGCTACTTTTTACTGAACAGGCTCGTGGCTATTTAGCCTCAGTGCTAACAGAGGCAGCGACAAACTAATCATCTATTATGTCTGCTTATAAACATTAATCTCCAATAAGTCTACATAGTGACAAACTCTTCTGCCGAAGTCGGATGAATTGCCACGGTATTATCAAAATCGGCCTTGGTAGCTCCCATTTTCATCGCCACGGCAAAACCTTGCAATAATTCATCACTACCAAAGCCAATGGAGTGAATGCCGACAATTTTTTGCTCTTTACCAACACAGACTAATTTCATCCGGGTCGGATCGCGAAAGTCTTCGGTAATCGCCTGATATAACGCTGTAAACTGTGAGTTATAAACAGTCACTTGCTGTTCACCATACTCGGCAAGCGCTTCCGCTTCCGTCATGCCAATTGTAGCTATTACCGGGTGACTGAACACCACAGTAGCAATATTCGAATAATCCAAATGCTCGTAAGGTTTATTGTTAAACAAACGTTCTGATAATCGTCGCCCGGCAGCCACTGCCACCGGTGTTAATTGTGCCCTGCCGGTATTATCACCAACCGCATAAATACCTTCTACTGTGGTATTTTGATACTTGTCGGTGGGAATAAAGCCCTGCTCATCCAGTGTAACGCCTGTGACATCAAGGTTGATATTATCCGTCGCCGGTTCACGACCAATCGCCCAGATCAAAGTATCTACCGGGCCGACAGATTCACCATTTTCCAGATGGATCACCAAACGACCATCAGACTGCTGCTCAACTCGCGTTGGAATACTATGAGTATGCAGTTTAGGGCCATGTTTGGCCATTTGCTCAACCAGGGTATTGCTTAGCATCTCATCAAAGCCGCGCAATGGTTTCTCTTTACGCACTAACAAGTGAGTTTCACTGCCTAAGGCGTTAAGCACCCCAGCCAGTTCGACCGCAATATAACCAGCACCGACTACAGCAACGGATTTCGGCTGTTCAGCCAGAGCAAAAAAGCCGTCAGAGTCTATGCCATATTCGGCACCGGGAATATCCGGAATGCTGGGACGACCGCCAGTCGCAATCACTATATGATCGGCGGTGATCTGTTCACCATTAACTTCAACGGTATTTTTATTAACAAAACTGGCAAAGCCGTTGATCACTGTGACATTATTAGCATCAAATCCCCGCTGATAGGCGCCGTGGATGCGTTCGATATATGCTTCTCTGTTTTTAACCAGAGTTGACCAGTCAAAGTCTTGTAACGGCGCATTAAAACCGTAATCTGGCGCATAGCGCATGGCATCGGCAATTTGCCCGGCATACCACATCGCCTTTTTCGGCACACACCCGACATTGACACAAGTGCCCCCGATTTGTTTGGCTTCAATTACCGCGGCTTTTTTACCATATCTTGCCGCCCGATTAGCCGAAGCTATGCCACCACTACCAGCGCCGATAGCAAGAAAATCAAAATGTTGGGTCATAAAGTAAAATCCTGAAAATATGATAATTATACCAATTTGATTAATTATTTACTCACTCAGCGAGAATTATTAGTCAACTTGGTATTAGTATATAAGAGTGGTGAAATGCAGATTCAAGTTCAAGATATTGTTAATTTTTAACCGCAGACAAACTTAACTAAATGTCACCAACCTTTATCTCAACCTTATCTTCCTGTAAAAAATGCGTGATCATTGCCTGGTCGACCGGCTTGCTATAAAGATAACCTTGAATATTAAAACATTGATGTTGCGCCAAATAGTCCAACTGTTTTTTAGTCTCCACACCCTCGGCAATACAGTTCATACAAAGCTTGTTAGCTAATACTAATGTTGCTTCAACTATCGCTTCATCGGCAGAATCCTGACCTATGCCAGCGACAAAACTGCGGTCAATTTTTATCACATCCAAAGGCAAACGTTTTAAATAATTTAGTGATGAATAGCCAGTACCAAAGTCATCCAAGGCTAACGCCACCCCAAGTTTTGCCAGGGCGGTCATTTTAGTCACTACATTGTCCGGGTTTTTGATTAACGTGCTTTCCGTCACTTCCAGTTTCAGCAAATGTGGTGGAATATCAAATTGAGTTAATATCTTAATTAAGTAGTCAACAAAATTATCTTTGGCAAGATGCACAGCGGAAATATTAACCGAAATAAAGAAATGCTCGCGAATAGTTCGCCAGTGCTTTAAATCAATAAAGGCGCGCTCCAGCGCTTTTTCCGTCATTGCGACAATTAAGCCGACTTCTTCGGCAATACTAATAAATTCCCCCGGAGCGATGAGCTTGCCATCTTTTTGCCAACGCAGCAGTAATTCTACACCTTTGGCTTTACCACTGATCGAATCCACCACTGGTTGGTAATAGTTAATAAACTCATCCTGTTCATAGGCCTGTTTGACTCTGGACTCGACGTGTAGTCGCTGGCTCGCTTCAACATTCATCCTCGGGGTAAAAAACTGAAAAGTATTACGTCCCAACTGTTTCGCATGATACATGGCGACATCGGCATTTTTTAACAATTCATCTGAATCTGCGGCATCTTCAGGAAACAGTGCAATACCTATGCTAGCGCCAACTCGCACGACATTGCCATTGAGATCGATTGGCTCACCAATCACCTTAATAATCTTTTGCGCAATCTTGCCTAAAAATGAATTATTTTTAAAAGACTCCAGCAAAATAACAAACTCGTCCCCCCCTAAGCGCGCCACAGTATCATCAACCCGTAAAATCCCCTTGAGCCGCCGGGTAATTTCCTGTAACAACATATCGCCGTGGTCATGACCCAAACTGTCATTAACCTGTTTAAATCTGTCGAGATCGATAAAAAACAATGCGATAGAGCGTTCGATGCGTTTCGAATAGTCCATGCCATGCTTGATGCGATCTAACAGTAATGAACGATTAGGCAAGTCCGTTAAGTGATCATAATTGGCCAAATAACGCAGTTCTTTTTCGGCCACTTTCTGCGCAGTAATATCGGTAAAGATACAGACATATTGTAAGGAATTCGTTGTCTTGTTCCTGCTAACATTGATGTTTAACAATACATGGTATTCTTCACCGGATTTGGTTTTAATTAATTCTTCTCCACGCCAGTGTTCGCCTTCATTGAGTGATTCAAACAGCTTTTTATAAAATTTTCGGCGTTTGCCGTCTAAACCAAAAATTTTCGCATCAAATGACAACTCCTGCTCCTGCCAGCCAAACACTTCTTTTAATGAATTGTTGACCATTACCCGAGTAAAGTTATCACTGATAATTAATACCCAGTCCTTGGTTTGCTTAAAAGCCTCACCATAATACTGTGCTCGTTCAGACTCGACCCGAGATTGGGTAATATTGGTATAAGAACCTGTGACCCGCGTCGGATTGCCCGCCTTATCAAGATCGACAATTTTGCCCAGATCCTTGTACCATAACCACTCTCCATCTGCGGTGCGCAAACGGTACGAACAGGAAAAATTGTCTGCCAAATCAGCCGATTCAATAAAATTTTGCCACTGATGAACAAAGGCTTCACGATCATTTTCATGAATTAAATCAATATGCTGATCAAAGCTATAACTCTCGGATAGATTTTTAAAGCCCAGTTCGTCAAATGCGCGTCGGGCAAAAAGCATGTTATCTTTTGCCTGCCAGTCCCAGACATCACTGTTACTACCATGCAAGGCTAAAGACAGTCTATGTTCGCGAAATTTAACCTGATCATGGGCATCAATTAATTTATTTGTATAACGTCTTCTGCGCTCAAGCCATAACCAAAAGCTAAACAACAACGCAGTGGCATAAATAAAATAGGCCAATGGTGATGCCCATGGTGCGTAGCTAACATTGATATGCACTTTTGTTGGCGCAGAATACTCGCCGGTATAGGGCGAGCGCACCCGCACCGAAAGCAAGTGCTTACCGGACGGCAAACTGGGAAAGGTAATAAAGTTCTCTTTAGTATCTGGATAATTGACATTTTTAGCGCCACTTAATTCATAGTTGTAAGTTAATTCCTGATGCTTAAAGGTTAGTGCGGAAAAATCAAAACGAATACCGACATCATCATAAGCAAACTCAATTGCTTTATTAACATCCAAGATAAATGGCAAACGAATTTCACGCGATAAGATCTCAACATTGGTGACATGAACGGTTAATTCCCCCTGAAAACTGGTGGCTTTCAGTTTCATTGGATCAAAAAGAGACATACCGTTTATCGAACCATAGGCAAATAAATTATCACTGATCTTTTCAAAGCTATTGGCATTAAATTCACGGGCGCTAAAACCGTCCACAAGATTAAAATTACGAATATGTAAGGTTTTACGATTGAGATTGTAAATGCCGTTATGACTGGAAAACCACAAATCACCATCGCCATCCAATGCTAAGCCATAGATATTGTTATCTATACCGTGCTGCTTTTTAGTAAAGGTATATTTAACCTCAAGGGTATCGACATCCAGGCCGATCAAACCAACAGCGGAATAGGCCAACCATAATACATTTTCGTTATCTATTAACCAGTTATCTATATAAGCCCAATCATTTTCAACCACATCATTATTCGTATACAAACGCCTGGTTTTACGGGTATCGACATTAAATGCAATCAGCGAATTATAAGTAGAGATCAGCATTTCCCTGCTGTCAGGTAAAAAACCCAACATATTAAAAATATCGCTGTCGGCATATTCTTGTTCCAGCTCGGTTAATTCATCAATTTTTCCGCTATTAACATTAATTCGCTTAAATGTTTTACCGGTTAAACTCCATAGATAATCATCTTGATCAAGATAAATTGCGTAATGATCGCTTGCTAAATAATCCAGTAATGTTTGCTCAAACGCCGGCTCGACTATTTGCTTAGTGACGCTGTCAAATACTCTGACACCTTTTGCGGTCAACAACCATAACCGCCCCGAGCTGTCTTCCATCATTTGCGTGATATGACTCGATGAAAAAACGTTTTTTCTTTGCTGGTTGATCAAATAACTGGAAATATCACCCGAGGATAATGTCAGTGAATTCAAACCGTTCTCTGTCGCTATCCAGACAACATCCGGCTGCTGCCTGCTCTTTTCTATTGCCCAGACCACATTATTGGAAATACGATTAGCTTTAGACTTTTGATACCTCAAATTAGTCACCAGACTTAACTTGGGATCCCAACGATAAACTCCGGTCACTAGGGAACCCAGCCAGAAGCCGCCCTGGTTATCCTGATGAATCGCAGTAACGACATTATTATTGATATCGTCAAAGACATCGTTAAAGGCAATAACCGGCTGCAATTGATTAGTAGTTAAATCAATTTTTGATAAACCGGAATAACTGCCAACATATAAGTCAGTTTTCGTCGCACTAAACGCCCAGCTATTAGTGATTTTATCCACCAACTGATAATCGCTTAACTTGGCCTCATCATATAGAAAACCAGTTATATTACTGATATCTAACGTATAAATTCCATTATAAGTACCAAGATATAGCTGCTTTTGCGCAGAAACAAACAGGTTATAAACCTTGTCATTATTATCGTCCTCAAGTACCTGATTCTGATTAATGCTGGGTAACTGCTTCCAATGGCCATCTTGAGTATTAAAGACAAAAACACCGACTCTGGTCGCTATGTATAACAAGTGTTGATCGAGCAGCAGTTCAAAAATTCGCTCGGTTTTTTCAAGAAATGGTGATAAATCCACGACAGTTTTCAGCTGAGCCGTAGATTTATCATAAAGCAGCACGGTTTTAGCCGAGGCTAGCCATATTTTTTGCTCTGCTCCGGCGATAACATCAACCAGAAACTCATCTTTTCTCTGAGGCGCATGAGATAAGATTAACTGATAGTCATCCGTTTGTTTGTTATAGGTAAACAGACCATGGGTCGCGATCAGCCACATCAGGCCATCTGCATCCTGAATTACCTTGTAAAACCCAGTACCCTCAAATTTTTCATCCGGGCCAGGCAACAGGCGAAAACGATAACCATCGTATAGGTTCAGGCCGTTTTCGGTACTCACCCATAAATACCCCTGGCGATCCTGATAAACATCATTCACTGTTGCTTGAGATAGCCCGTCATTAACGGAAAGACGTTGCAGAAAGCGGTTACTTGATTGACCATATGCAATAGCCAGCAACATGCTGTTTAACATCAAAACAACTAGCACTTGCTTCAATAATTTAACCATAAAAAGCCCCAAAACAGCATTATTCTCAGTATAGATTAGTTCACAGGCTTTCTAAACGTTAGCGATTAAACTACTTATGAAACCAGTTAATTACAAAACATAAACAACAAAATTGTCAGCTCATTTTATTTATTTTACCTTGAATAATTGTCCTAGTGCACTTACATCTAAGTAATCACTTTCAATGACATTTTATGCTATGACAAACCCCTTATTATTATCGACTGAGCTGCCAAAATTTTCCGACATTAAACCTGAGCATGTAAAACCCGCGGTTAAACAGGCAATTGCCCACTGCAAAGATGTTATTGCCAAAGTATTAGCCGAACATACAAAATTTAGCTGGCAAAATCTGGTAGAGACTATTGATCAGGCAGACGATGCCCTGACTAAGCTATGGTCGCCGGTTTCCCATATGAATTCTGTGGTCAGTAGTGAGCAATTACGTGAAGCGTATGAAGCCTGCCTGCCGTTATTATCCGAATATGGTACTTTTGTCGGTCAACATCAGCCCTTGTTTGAAGCTTATCAACAGCTTGCCAATAGCGCCGAGTATCAAACATTAGATAAGGCGCAAAAAAAGGTCATAGATAATGCCTTAAGAGATTTCAAGTTATCTGGCATTGCCTTACCTGAACAAGATAAAAAGCGCTATGGCGAAATTGTCACCCGGTTGTCAGAACTGAGCTCAACTTTTAGCAACAATCTGCTCGATGCC